>NZ_LZHO01000061.1:0-27149 GCF_001690895.1 Gilliamella sp. Nev5-1
ATGAGTTGTGCCATTGTTGGTTTAAGCCGTTGTGCTTACTATTATCAAGCTAAGTTACAGGATGATTCGGTGATTGTTTCGGTGTTGAATGCTATCACAGACCGGCATTTACGCTGGGGCTTTCCTAAATGTTTTAATCGTATCAGAAAGCTCGGCTATCAATGGAATCATAAACGGGTATATCGGGTGTATTGTGAATTAAAGCTTAATCTCAGGGTAAAGCGTAAAAAACGCATTCCTCCACGATGCCCGGAAAGGTTATTAGCCCCCAATAAACAAGGTGAATGTTGGTCAATGGATTTTATGAGTGACAGTAGTCGTAATCAACGTCGCTTTAGGACATTCAATGTCATCGATGACTTTAATCGTGAGGCATTAGGTATTGATATTGGTGTGAGTTTACCCGCAGGTAGAGTGACTCGTTATTTGGATAAATTGGCGGAGTATCATGGTTATCCGTTAAAAATACGCGTCGATAATGGACCAGAATTTACAGGAAAAACCTTTATAAACTGGGCTAAATCACATGATATAGCCATTGATTATATCCAGCCCGGTAGCCCTTATGAAAATGGTTATATTGAACGATTTAATCGTACCTATCGTACTGAAGTACTCGATTTATATCTTTTTAACAACTTAGCACAAGCAAGGAGAATAACCGAAGAATGGTTAACGATTTATAACACCGAAAGACCGCATGAGGCATTAAATAACATGACACCGCTCGAATATAAAACATTAAAACAGGCAGCTTAATTTTCTACGTGAGTTGTGTACTAAGTTTGGGGTATTTACACTATCTGTACATCTTTTGGTTTCCTTTTTGCTGGATTTTCTATTATTACTTCAACTTGTAATTTGGGTGCTTTACCCTCCTTTATTAATTTAATATTATTTTTCGAATACATACTAGGATTATTTTTAGCTTTATTTTTCCAAAATTTCTTTCTTGGTGTACGCCAACAACTCAATTCTCACGGAGCATAGTATCAGAACGTATTGTAATGTAAGCTGGTTTTTCTGTCTAAATATTGCCTTGATATCTGAGATTCTGCTCTATGGGCTCGGGTTTGATTGCCTGAATGTACTTTCCCCATAACTGAAAGCTATATTCCCAGAGTAATTCGCCGTTTGTATCGGTTAGCTCTTCCTGATAGGCATTTAGGTCGGTGTGGTAATAGCGGATATGCTGTTCTTGGTTGCCGTTTGTGCCTATCCATGCCAGTGGTTCGTAGCTGTTTTGGTCGGTATAGATATACAGGCTACAGTGCTGATTCGGGATGGTTTCCTGAATCATTGTTAAGTTGTTCCACAGGAAGTGGGTACGCTTGTAGGGGGGCCTGCGGGTCTAGCAGATGTTTTCGATGCACCGACTTAATGAAAATTTATTTCATCTATATTTTTAATCCCATCTTTCATCTATATAGGGAGTTATACTTTCTATAATTAAAAACTTTGATTTACAGTAAAGCTGTAATTTATCATGTTTAACGGTTATTTCAGAATAATCCGTAAAAGAAGTGATCGTTGGTGAACAGAAAAAACCAACTCTTGAACCAGACATATTTAACTGAACTATCTCATTAAAAGTAATAATTAAACTTAATGCATTAAATCCAACTTTATCCCATTTTTTAGGGTAAATTTTGGGAATTTCCTTGCAAGTTAAATGGCATTTCACCTCTGAATAGCTTTCAAATGAAACACTATTCAATTCAATAGATTGAAAGTTAAATTCATTATTAAACATAAATTGAATTTTTTCTCTGCCTAACGCGTTTTTAAACCACATATCAATTCCTTAAGAGAAATTATAATGACCATGAGTTCCAGAAACATGATCAGTATTCAGGTTATTTGAAAGTCTAACATTAAAGTGTGGCTCAGCACCATGATCTGATTCTGCTTTAGTGTGCTAAAGACTATAATATTGAATAAAAATGGATTTTTTGTTTTTATCAATAAATTCATATTGTCGAGTCTTTATTGGTTGACCGTTTCTAGCGATCATAGTATTGCCATTACATCTCGTAAAGATAGTCGTGTAATGGCTCTAGGCTATTGATTCATCGGTATACCTGCATTGTGCTTAACCTGTCTAAATGGATCTCTTCGACTTTTACTATCATACGATGTTTTCTTATTTTTTACCCCACATGCTTTTAAACCAAATGGGTCAATCAAGTCAACCCATTAGGCGCATACTGATACAAATCAAGACACCCAGCAATCCTATCGGGTCAGGCTGAGTAAATCTACCTATATCCGGGTCATAATACCTGAAAGTATTTTCATGCAGTCCAGTTTTTCGCCTAAATATTGTTCCTGATATCAGAGGTTTTGTTCTATTGATTGGTGCTCAATTTCCTGATCCCGTTTTCCCCATAACTGAAAGCTACATTCCCACAGTATGTTACCGTTTTCGTCGGTCAACTCTTCCGGATAGCCATTCAGATATGAGGGGGGGGTTAAGACGCTATAGGCATCGTAGTTAAAGCCGAGTTTGCGTCAGGTAGCATCAATGCGGGTGTGCACCAGTCCGCAAGGGTCGTGCTGGTAGTGGATGCAGTGGCCGCGGGGGGCGGTATAGGCCAGTAGCTGTTTAGCAGTATTAAATAATATATAACAAAATTTTTTATGTGATTATTGTACTAAGTATGGGATATTTACAATGTTTCACTCATTAGTGTACCATCAACATAGACGAGTGAGTTTTTAGTGGATCATATTCACCATCCTGCTAATTCTCCATCTTCATCTAATATTACTATTCCTGTCTGTTTTCTTAACCATGTAAATAAGGCCTTTAAATCTTTCTCAATACTTAGGGGATGAGCACTTATTTCAATAAAAATACGTTTATCTTCAAAAAAAAAGCGAACATCAAATGGCCAATTTCCTTTATTAGAAATAGATTCTGTCCCTGATAAAAGATATGCGGAATCATTTTTTTTAATATAAGTATTTAATGTTTTAATTTTATTTGCAATTTTATCTTTATGGTCTATATACCATTTTTCATCATTAAAAAATAATTGAAATTCTGCTGACATTATATTTTTTATATCTCCATGATTTCTGCCAGATAGACATAGCCGTAACGCTGGTTGCGATCTGTTTGTTCGTGCGTACGTACGTACTTAGCTCAGGCAGTGTTCGGCGTTGTTGTGCTGGATATGGCAGGTGGTTTTGATTACTTTAGTTTCGCTAACTAGAAATTATTTTTTATCCTTTTGTTGTGTCTCTTTTAAATAGAATTCTAAATATTTTTTAGGTCGTCCTTTGAATGCTCGGGTTTTGCCACATTCATAGGCTGCATTAAAATATTTATAAGCTTCATCATATTGGCCTAATTCATAATAAACCATGCCAAGATCAATATATGGGCCTATATCAATATCAGAACTTGTAGCTGCCAGCTTAGAATGCGCCCAAATTTTGGCATTTTCATAGTCTTTTAAATTAAAATAAGTTGTATAAAAAGAGCCTGATAACCATAAACTGATCAATTCCCATTCTAATTTGGGTTCTGGTAGAAGCGCCCATGCTTTCTGATAATTTTGTAAAGCTGAAGAATAGTTTTTATTGACATTAAAAACGTTGCCGTCTTCTACAATAGATATGATATTTTGCTCTAAATCAGGATCTACATTCGAAAGTTCTTTCATACTTATCTCACTTTATTAAAATTATTAAAAATAGGCTGATTTTTCAGCTTGTCCAACAAAATATTCAGTTTTTATGTGGTTGCCCTAATTTTTGTGTGACCAATTATGTGTAACGTATTCTAAGTTATAATTATTAGGCGCTCTTATAAAACCGCTAGTTGATTCCCGCCAAAATATTAGACAGTACTCGCTTCTATAAATATGTTATTAACGTAATACTGCTTTTTATATTGTTCAGGCGATATCTAACCATGAGTTAAATGTCAGCAAACTTGATTATAATCAGTTTCAGTATATTCAAATAGCTTTTTATTGGCTGCTTCCTGTGTTTTGTCATCATGAATAATACGGTTTTTCACATATGAAAAACTTTCGGTAATGGCATTATCCTAACAATTGCCTGCTCAGCTCATACTTTGGTTAAGTCCATGTTGTAACACTCACTGCTTAAAATTAGCACTGCAATATTTGGTATTCTTGGTCACTAGGTAGTAATACCCCTTTAGGAAATCGACAACAAAATAAAGCATTTTTGAGCGAGTTACAAATTAAATACTTATTAATATACTTTATGTATTAGTCAGCACATCATAATAATAGGTTTGTAGCAAAAGGATTAATGTGATTATTTTTTATTATGCCATAAAATAAAAACTTTAATAAAATCAATAATTTTTCTGGCTGATTTTTATCATGCTCAACTAACCTTTCTGTATGATACATCCTAGCCCTTGCCCCCTGATATCATGTACTAAGCTTGGTGCATCTAAACGGGCTTCATGTTGCCAATAAAGTGCTTTGATATTCTCAAATAGCTCATTTAATTTGGTTCATGCTTTAGCCAAACAGAATAACCTGATACGCTAACTTTTAACTGACGGCAGATTAGCGGTAATGGGTATGGTAACAGATGTTGCTTCATATATTGGTACTTCTATTGGTACCTCGCCGACTTGTGCACTAAATTTTTTGATACATAATGTGTTCTCCTATAATTGTTAGTTATATCATAAAGGTGACATTTGTCCGTTTTTTGGGCGAGGATCACATGATAGAAAACAATCATTAATGTTGGACAAATTGTTGAGAACTGTTCATTGATAATGACAATGCACTCGATTATTATCGTTGTGAAAGCCGTGATGGTTCAACATATCGAAAAGATAGGGCTGGTAATATTATAACATAAGGTCGATATACATGAGTATTTTAGTCTGTATGAGTTATTATTTTTTATCTATTATTGGATTTTTTATTCGGTATTATTTTTCGGGATATATTGCAACGGTCTATGCTAATGATAAAACGTTAAATCGTAAACGACATTGGGCTCTTTTAATTCTTATTTTGTATATTTATTTCATCGATTTTCTCGTTCGGCCGAAACGCTATAAAAAAAGAAAAAAATGGAACTAATATTATAATTATTTTACAAAATAACAAACAATTATATTAAATCGATTCGCAATTAAAAGTATTCCGTTAAAGTTTAGTCTTTTTAATTAAAGATATTATTGTTTATAAATTGAATGTTTATTTTAAGTTATATCTCTCTATGTTATGCTAGCATTAATATTTGAGCACAGGATATTCCTTTATGATAAAAGATCCCTTTTATGCCCGCGAAGCCGAAAAGTACGATTCCCCCATTGCCAGCCGTGAACTTATTTTAGATTACCTTAAACAAGAAGCGAAACCCGCAAGTCTAGAAAAAATTGCCCAAGCGGTAGCAATTAAAAACGAAGAACAAAAAATAGCGTTACATCGTCGCTTACGGGCAATGGAGCGTGATGGTCAAGTGGTATTTACTCGACGTAAATGTTATGCGCTGCCTGAAAAATTAGATATGGTCAAAGGTAGCGTGATTGCACACCGTGATGGTTTTGGTTTTTTACGAGTAGAAGGCAACCCTGAAGACTATTTTTTATCACCAGAACAGATGAAAAAAGTGTTACAAGGCGATGTGATTTTAGCACAGCCAATGGGAACACAATATCGTGGTAAAATGGAAGCTCGTGTAGTGCGGATTTTAGAGCCACGCAATAATCAAATTGTCGGGCGATATTTTATCGAACAAGGCGTAGGCTTTGTTGTTCCTGATGACAGCCGTTTAAACTTCGATATTTTAATTGCAGGTAAACCCAATCGTACTGTTCGAATGGGAACCGTAGTCGTCGTTGAGTTACAAAAGCGTCCAGAACGCCATCAAAAAGCTGTTGGTATCATAAAAGAAGTGCTTGGTGAAATAATGGGTACCAATTTAGCTATTGATATTGCCTTGCGTAATCACGAAATTCCTTACGAACTACCTAAAACAGTCGAAAAAGAGGTAAGTAAATTTACTGAACACGTACCAGAAAGCGCTAAAAAAGGGCGAAAGGATTTGCGCCAATTGCCTTTAGTTACTATTGATGGCGAAGATGCACGTGATTTTGATGATGCCGTTTATTGTCAAAAAAATCGTGGTGGCGGCTATCGTTTGTGGGTTGCCATTGCCGATGTCAGTTATTATGTCAGATTAGGCAAAGCGTTGGATAAAGAGGCCTGCTTGCGTGGTACATCGGTTTATTTTCCATCACGAGTTGTACCTATGTTGCCAGAACAGCTATCAAATGGGCTGTGTTCGTTAAATCCACAAGTTGATCGTTTATGTTTAGTTTGCGAAATGACCGTATCAAATAAAGGACGTTTAACAGGGTATGAGTTTTACGAAGCAGTAATGAACTCACATGCTCGATTAACTTATACTAAAGTGGCTAAAATTTTAGACGGTGATGAGCAATTGCGAGAGCATTACCACGAATTGGTACCGCATCTTGAGAACCTTTACGGATTATATCAGGTGCTTGATAAAGCCCGTATCACTCGCGGTGCGATAGGTTTTGAGTCTGAAGAGCCGAAATTTGTTTTTAACGCCGATAAGCGCATCGAAAGTATCGAAATTGCTCAGCGAAATGTGGCACATAAAATCATTGAAGAGTGTATGATTTTAGCTAATGTTTCGGCAGCAAAACTGGTGATTAATGCTCAAGTACCTTCATTATTTCGAGTGCATGATAGACCAGATGAAGACAGAATAAATAACTTGCGTAGCATTCTAAGTGAACTTGGCTTATCACTT
This sequence comes from Gilliamella sp. Nev5-1, assembly GCF_001690895.1. NCBI lineage: Bacteria > Pseudomonadati > Pseudomonadota > Gammaproteobacteria > Orbales > Orbaceae > Gilliamella > Gilliamella sp. Nev5-1. The sequence continues at coordinate 6,793 of NZ_LZHO01000061.1, forward strand.
GGTGGCGGGGTTAGCCCAAAACCTAAAGATATTGCCGAATTAATGGCGATAGTTGAAACTCGCCCAGATCATGATATGTTGCAAACGGTAATTTTACGCTCTATGAAGCAAGCTATTTATGACCCAGAAAACCGTGGTCATTTTGGTTTAGCGCTTGAAGAATATGCACATTTTACTTCGCCAATTCGTCGTTACCCAGATCTGTTATTACATCGAGCGATTAAATGGATTTTAGCTGACCAACAGCATAAAACCAGTAAAACTGGCGGGTATTGTTATACCACAAATGAAATGCTCTATTTCGGTGAACATTGTTCACTGACTGAACGGCGTGCTGACGAAGCGGTGCGTGATGTGGTCGATTGGCTTAAATGTGATTATATGCAAGATCATGTTGGCGAAGTATTTAATGGTACCATTTCAAGTGTCGTTAATTTTGGTTTCTTTGTTCGATTAGATGAATTGTTCATTGACGGCTTAGTGCATGTTTCGTCGTTAGAAAACGACTATTATCTTTTTGATGCTGCGCATAATCGCTTAATTGGCGAAAATACCCGTTTTGCTTATCGCTTAGGCGATAAAGTGCAAGTTAAAGTCGATAATGTTAATCCTGAAGAACGTAAAATTGATTTTTCTCTAGTTGGCAGTAATAATAAGCCAAAACGCCAAGGCAAGACTGCCAAGGATAAATCAAAACAAGTAAAAACAGATCAAAAAGTTGATTTACCTGTTAAACGAAAAAGCAAAAAATCAACCAATAAAAATAGTGCAAAACCGCTTACTAAAAAAGTTAAAGATAAAAGCAAAAGTAAAAGCAAAAAACGAAGTAAACCAAAATCAAGTAATAAAACAAAATCAGTTAATAAAATAAAAGAGTAGAACATAAATGAGTGAAACAGTTTATGGCTTGCACGCAATTGAAGCATTATTAGCTCGCTCGCCAGAAAGAATTATTGAAGTATTTATTATTAAAGGCCGAGAAGACAAACGTCTTATCGCTATTGTACGTCAATTAGAGCAACTAGGTTTGCCTGTTAAAGTTGCTCAACGTCAATGGTTAGATGAAAAAGCGAAAAATGGAGTACATCAAGGTATTTTGGCTATGGTTAAGCCTAATCGAGGTTATCAAGAAAATGATATTCCTCTACTTATGGAGCAGCAGCCAAATCCTGTTATTTTAATTTTAGATGGCGTAACCGATCCACATAATTTAGGTGCTTGCATCCGAACGGCTGATGCGGCGGGTGTGGATTTTATTATTGTTCCCAAAGATCGCTCAGCACCACTCAACTCAACAGCCCAAAAAGTGGCGTGTGGCGCGGCAGAAAGTGTGCCGGTGGTTAGAGTGACCAATTTGGCACGCACCATGCGAATGTTGCAAGACGAGTATCAAGTTTGGATCGTTGGGACTGCTGGTGAAGCTAATAAAACACTTTACCAAACAAATTTTTATAAAACAGCAAAAACAATTTCACTTGCGTTGGTTATGGGGGCTGAAGGTGAAGGTATGCGCCGTTTAACTAAAGAACACTGTGACGAATTAGTTAGCATTCCAATGGCGGGGATTGTCTCATCACTCAATGTCTCTGTTGCAACGGGGGTTTGTTTATTTGAAATTGTTCGCCAAAAAATAGATACCAAAATGTAAACTGAATAACCTTAACTATAGTAGTTCAAATTTGATCAGACAAGCGCTAATGATTCATTGGGTTCGATTTTTAGCAAAGTGAGGGTTGACGAGTAAAATAAATACTATAGTTAATGGCATTGATAAAAACTAACAGTTAGTGCAATGTAAATTATAGTGCAATGTAAATTATTTCAATTAAGACATTAAGTAATGCTACATACCTAAAACCTCTTTTTAAAATACATATAATAATCCAGCTTATTTAATTGCTTTATTATCTCTTGTTAAAATGATAATAAGAGATAAGTTTGAAACAAGCCGAAAACTGTATTTTAAAGGCAATTAAGTATATAATGTTGCACAAACTTAACTAATCTCTATCAAAATATATTTTTATGAAACCTTCAATTATCAATAAGTTAGAAACACTACAAGAGCGTTATGAAGAGGTTCAAGCATTATTATCTGATCCTTCAGTTATTGCAGATCAAAATCGCTTTCGTACGCTATCTAAAGAATATTCACAATTAACTGCGGTGGTTAAGTGTTTTTCTGATTGGCAGCAAACCCAAGAAGATATCGAAACGGCTAAAATGATGCTATCAGATCCTGAAATGAGCGAAATGGCACAAGAGGAATTAAATGAAGCATTAAGCCAAGTTGAAGAGCAAGAAAAGCAATTACAAGTATTATTATTACCTAAAGATCCTAATGACGATTATAACTGTTTTGTTGAAGTTAGAGCGGGAACAGGTGGCGATGAAGCCGCTATCTTTGCCGGTGACTTAGCCCGAATGTATACACGATATGCCGAATCACGCAATTGGCGCGTTGAAATTATGAGTGCGAGTGATGGTGAGCACGGTGGTTATAAAGAAGTCATTATGTTAGTCAGTGGTGACGGGGTTTATGGCAATTTGAAATTTGAATCAGGTGGTCACCGAGTTCAGCGCGTGCCAGAAACTGAATCACAAGGGCGCATTCATACTTCTGCTTGTACTGTTGCTGTTTTACCTGAAGTTCCCGAGGCTGAAATGCCAGAAATCAACCCTGCCGATTTAAAAATTGATACCTATCGTTCATCTGGGGCTGGTGGTCAACATGTTAACACGACGGATTCAGCGATTCGTATTACGCACCTTCCGACGGGTATTGTTGTTGAATGTCAAGATGAGCGCTCACAGCATAAAAATAAAGCTAAAGCAATGTCTGTATTAGCTGCACGAATTCAAGATGCCGAACTGCGCAAACGCCAACAAGAAGAAGCCTCAACAAGGCGTAATCTATTAGGCTCAGGTGATCGTTCTGATAGAATTAGAACATACAATTATCCTCAAGGACGTGTTACTGATCATCGTATTAACCTAACGCTTTACCGATTAGATGAAGTCATGGAAGGAAAATTAGAGATGCTAATCGATCCAATTGTGCAGGAATATCAAGCAGATCAACTAGCCGCTTTATCGGAACAAGATGAATGACTTATTTACAATGGCTTAAAAGTGCATCTCAAACTTTAACTGATAGTGAAAGCCCAAAGCGTGATGCTGAAATTTTGCTGAGTTTTGTTACGCACAAAACACGCACATTTTTAATGGCATTTAGTGAAACATTGCTTACTGATGATGAGCTGATTGCTTTATCTGAATGTTTAAAGCGCAGGCAAAATGGTGAGCCTATCGCTTATATTACTGGCGAAAAAGAATTTTGGTCTTTAAAGTTTAATGTCTCTAACGCTACATTAATCCCAAGACCGGATACTGAAAAATTAGTTGAATTAGGTTTAGAGTATCTACCTAAAGTGCCATGCGAAGTGTTGGATCTCGGTACGGGTACTGGTGCAATAGTTATCGCCATGGCAACGGAGCGTCAAGACTGTTTATTTACCGCAATTGAAAAAAATAAAGATGCGTTGATTTTAGCGCAACAAAATGCAACCCAAATAGGGGTCAACAATGTTTATTTTTTACAAGGTGACTGGTATAAGCCAATAAAAAATCGAAAATTTTCAATGATTATCAGTAACCCGCCTTATATTGAACCAACAGATATTCATCTAGCACAAGGCGATGTTCGTTACGAACCAAGAAGTGCATTAGTTTCAGAAGATGACGGTTTAGCCGATATTAAACTCATTGTCTATGGCGCAACTAAACATCTAAATCAATATGGCTGGTTACTGATAGAACATGGTTGGAAACAGGGTGAGGCAGTACAAACTATTTTTAAACAACACGGATTTCAATTAGTCGAAACCTTTGCTGACTATAGCGGTAATGATAGAGTTACTCTTGGTCGCTGGTTTAAACCCTAACTAGGAATATTTTATGATACAACAAAAAAAAGTAAATATTGGTGATATTACTGTCGCCAATGACCTACCATTTGTATTATTTGGTGGTATGAATGTGCTCGAATCTCGTGATTTAGCAATGAAAATCTGTGAACATTATGTTTCTATCACCAATAAACTAAATATCCCTTATATTTTTAAAGCTTCATTTGATAAAGCTAATCGCTCTTCTGTTCATTCATATCGTGGACCAGGTTTAGAAGAAGGGCTTAAAATTTTCCAAGAACTTAAACAACAATTTGGCGTTAAAATTATTACTGATGTACATACCGAAGCACAATGCCAACCGGTCGCTGATGTGGTTGATGTTATTCAATTACCCGCTTTTTTAGCAAGACAAACCGATCTTGTTGTTGCAATGGCTAAAACTGGTGCGGTAATTAATGTTAAAAAACCACAATTTGTCAGCCCAGGTCAAATGGGTAATATTGTTGAAAAGTTTGAAGAAGCTGGTAATAACCAAATAATTCTTTGTGATCGTGGTAGTTGTTTTGGCTATGACAACTTAGTGGTTGATATGCTTGGTTTTAATATTATGAAAAAAGCAAGCAAAGGCTCTCCTGTTATTTTTGATGTTACTCATGCTCTACAATGCCGTGATCCAATGGGCGCAGCATCAGGTGGGCGTCGAGGTCAAGTAACCGAGCTTGCGCGTTCAGGTATGGCAGTTGGCATTGCTGGGCTATTTTTAGAATCACACCCAGATCCAAGCCATGCAAAATGCGATGGTCCATCTGCGTTACCATTAGCAAAACTTGAGCCTTTCTTAAAGCAAATGAAAGCCATTGATGAGTTAGTAAAAAGTTTTGAAGAAATTGATACTGAAAATTAAGTTAAGATGACTTTTCAATAACTTATAATCAATAGCATTGATTGTGAATTAAATTTTATTTTTTTATATAGTAAAAAGAGAAATTTCAGTAGTTTCTCTTTTTTTATTTCATCCTTTTTCTTCTCTACGTCTACGCCATTTATCATTTTTACCACCATTTTTTATAATCTAAAATTTATATCATTACTTGTCATTTTGTAAATACCCCAAACTTAGTACACAACTCACGTAGAAAATTAAGCTACCCGTTTTAACGTTTTATATTCGAGCAGTGTCATGTTATTTAATGCCTGATGTGGTCTTTCGGTGTTATAAATGGTTAGTCATTCTTCGGTTACCTTTCTTGCTTGTTCTAGATTATTAAATAGATATAAATCGAGTACCTCAGTACGATAGTTACAATTTGTTAAAACGATGTGCTTTGTTTTTATTTTTTATAATAAAAAAAGTTGTGATTTTTCTCTAAAAATTTACATTAAAAATGTATTTTTTGGTGATTTTGATCACGATTTTAGATTGTTTAATTTGCTAGATAAAATATGTTTATGCATTATAAAAACGCGTATTCACAAACAATTTATTAATTGAGTGAGTTAGATCTTGATGAATTTAATTGTTAATTAAACAGAATAATTATAGGAATAACATATGAGTATCTATAATGCACAAATAATATCATGTCGATTTAATTTTTTAACTAAACTGATTTTATCCTTATCTGTTTTAACAAGTACAATTCCCGTTTATGCATCTAATGTTAATCAATTTATTGATGATTCATCATTAACGGGTAATGTCTTTTTTTGGAATCGAGATCGAGAACGTAAAGATATTGATGAGCATAAGTATGAGAAAAATTTAAGACACACCTCATTTAACGCTAATTTAGATTTTAGATCAGGTTATATCGCAGATAAGTTTGCTATTGAACTTGGCGGTTATGGCGCATGGGAAGTGAGTAATGGTGGAAATGGGCATCCCAATGAAATAGGATTTAGTGGGGCTAATACTCGTTGGGACGAGAATTGGAAAAAAGATGTTAGTGGGCTGAGCTTTTATAAAGCACAGGCAAATTTTAAAATCGATGAGTTATTCTGGATAAAAACGGGCTACATTCAACCTTCTGGGCAAACTTTGCTTGCTCCTCATTGGAGCTTATTACCAGGTACTTATCGTGGGTTTGAACTTGGCTCAACAATTGATTTTGATACTTCTGGCGTGTTATCCATGTCGTATATGTGGGCTGATAAATATAAAGCACCATGGTATAAAAAGCTTTATGAGTTTCGTCAGTGGGGAGCAGGTAAAAAAATTGACTTTTTGCATTCTGCGGGTTTGAAGTATGATTTTAAAAATGATTTAGTATTAGAAAGCGCATTTGGGCAGGCACAAAATTATATGAACCAATTTTTTGGCAAAGCTTCTTATAAAACAAATCTACTGGATAATCCTCTCACTCTTAGCTATCAATTTTATGGTGCCAAAGATCAATCACATAAAGGCAAAGATGTTTACGATGGTTTAGCGTGGTTACAAGCAGCCACATTGGGTTATCAAGTAGGGCCAGTTAATTTTCGACTTGAAGGTGTAACAGTTAAAGCTGAAGGCGAGCAAGGCTTTTTTTTACAACGTATGACACCTGATTATGCCTCATCAAATGGTCGTTTAGATATATGGTGGAATTCTCGTTCAGATTTTAATGCTAATGGCGAAAAGGCCGTATTTGCCGAAGTCACTTATGATTTAAGTGATGTATCTAATTATTTCGCAGGTTGGAAAACGGGTGCTTCTTATGCTTATGGTTGGGATGCAAAGCCAAATTCTACAGCAAAAAATCAAAAACAACGCTTAATTGAATCTGCTTATAATTTTGATTTAAGTTATAGCATACAAAATGGTTTAGCAAAAGATACTTCATTCCAACTACATTATACCAAATATAATAATCACTCAAATAGCATACCAAGCTGGGGAGGAGGATACGGCAATATCTTCCAAGATGAGCGTGATATCAAGTTTATTGTGACTATTCCATTCACTGTATTTAATGCTAAACAAAAATAGGTAAAATTTTATGAAAAAGATTAAAACAGCAATATTAGCCACTTCAATCGCCTCTTTGTTAAATGTTTGTGCCGTTCAAGCTGTTTCAGCTTCTCAACAAATTGTTGATGTGATGAGTTCACAACTCAATGTTCAATATGAGGTAATCGATAATCAAGCAGGGGCACATGGTATAAATTGCTCGGCTTTAGGTGCCGATTGGGCTGCTTGTAACAAAATGATGATTTCACTAAAGAATAATGGCCCAGAAATTAAAGATAAAGATTGGGCTATTTATTTTAATAATATTCGCATGATTTTAGCAATAAACAATGATCAGTTCAAAATTACTCATATTACAGGCGATCTTCATAAAATTGAACCAACAGAAAAATTCACATCGATTCCTGCTAATTCCACGATTAATATTCCCATTATTGGCGAATATTGGGTTGTGAGTGAAAGCGATGCAATGCCTCGTTGGTATGTGACATCAAGTAATGCTAAACCCAAAATAATTGCTAATACAAATACAGATTCCGATGACTTATCGGCATTTGTAGCTCCAATTACACAGCAGTGGAAAAGGACCGCCGACGATCACAATACAATAATGAATCCAGTTAACCGTTTTCAATATAACTCGGATATTAAAACATTATCGGCTGAATCGCTACGTGGGCAAATTTTACCAACACCAACTAAAATCACATTAAATAAACAAGATATATCTATTGGTCAGCAAGGCGTTAATTTAATTCTTGATGGTTTAAATCAAGACAGTTTAGCTATTTTAAAGGCAGAATTTAACGCACTAAATATTCCTGTAACGGAAAATGGATACAAGATAAAAGCAATCATTGATCCTAAACAATTCAAGCAAGGGCAATTAGAAGCGTATCAATTAGATATTAAAAATGATGAAACACTAATATCAGCTTATGACCAAAGAGGGATATTTTATGCTGTGCAATCTATTTTATCGTTGATTCCTGTAAACGATATCAAAACCATTCCATCACTTAATGCTTTTGATTCGCCACGTTTTGCCTATCGAGGCATTATGCTCGATATTGGTCGTAATTTTAAAACTAAAGAATCAATCATGCGCTTATTAGATCAAATGGCAAAATATAAAATGAATAAATTTCATTTTCATTTAAGTGATGATGAGGGGTGGCGTATTGAAATTCCTGGATTACCCGAGCTAACCGAAATCGGCAGTAAACGTTGTCATGATCTTAATGAACAGCAATGTTTATTGCCACAACTCGGTTCCGGTCCTGAAAACAATACCACCGGATCTGGTTTTTTAAGCCGTCAAGACTATATTGATATTGTTAAATATGCTAAAGCTCGTTTTATCGAGGTTATACCAGAAATTGACATGCCAGCTCATGCACGGGCTGCCATTGTGTCTATGGAGGCACGTTATAAACGTTTAATGGCAGAAGGAAAAGAAGCACAAGCCAATGAGTTTCGACTAGTTGATCCAACCGATACGTCAAATACCGCCACAGTACAATTTTATAACCGTTTAAGCTATTTAAATCCATGTCTTGATTCATCTAAACGTTTCGTAAATAAAATTATTGATGAGATCGCAAAAATGCATGTTGAGGCCGATCAACCGCTTAATACTTGGCATTTTGGTGGTGATGAAGCAAAAAATATTCGCTTAGGCGCTGGGTATCAAGATATAAAAGCCAAAGATAAAACGGATGCTAAAGGCACAATAGATCAAAGTCAAGAAGATTACCCGTGGGCTAAATCACAAGCTTGCCAAACAATGGTAAATAATGGCATTGTTAACGATATTGAACACCTTCCTAGTTATTTTGCTCAAGAAGTTAGCTCAATAATTAAAAATCATGGCATAAACCATATGCAAGCTTGGCAAGATGGCATGAAACACGCAACTAATGCAAAATCGTTTGCGGTAGATAAAGTTACGGTCAATTTTTGGGATACATTATATTGGGGCGGCTTTGACTCTGTGAACGAGTGGGCAAATAAAGGCTATCAAGTCATAATATCTAACCCTGATTATGTTTATTTAGATATGCCTTATGAAGTCAACCCAAAAGAAAGCGGTTATTATTGGGCAACGCGTTTTAATGATGAAAGAAAGATATTTAGTTTTGCGCCAAATAATTTACCACAAAATGCAGAAACATCTGTTGATCGCGATGGTAACCCATTTACAGCTAAAGGTACAATGAATTGGTCTGGCGCTTATGGGCTATCTGCTCAGATTTGGACGGAAGATATTCGTACCGATAAAAAAATGGAATACATGACTTTTCCCCGTTTGTTAGCCGTAGCTGAACGAGCTTGGCATCAAGCTGATTGGGAAATTGATTACCAAAAAGGTCGTGAATTTTCTCAAGCAACCACGCATTATGTTAATCAACAAAAATTACTAAATGATTGGACTCGATTTGCAAATTTAGTTGGGCAACGCGAGTTGCAAAAACTTGATTTAGCCAATATCAATTATCGCTTGCCTATACCAGGTGCTAAAATTGAAAATAATCAATTAATAGCAAATATTGTTTTTCCTGGCTTAACTATTGAATATTCAACCAACCAAGGAAAACAATGGCATCGTTATAATGAGCCAGTTAATATTAAAAAGGGTGAAACCGTTTCTGTGCGAAGTGTATCGCCAAATCAAAAAAGAACCAGTCGTATAGAGAAAGTAAAATAAGTTATGCTAGTCAACTACTGTTATCCGTTGTTTGATGGATAACAGTAGGTATTTAAAAAGATATGGATGATGTTTAGTGCACGGTTTCCATAAACTCAGCATCATCAAAATCGTCATCGTTGCCATCTTCAAAATACGTGCCCCAGCCATCATAATTGACGCCAAACTGGGCGGTAAGGTTGATTATTTCAGCAATTTGCGCATTGATTAATTCAGCATTAAGCGGGCTTTCGGCAATAATATCAAAACCAATAACAACGTTGCCTGCATCATCTACATCTTCATCAGGATCGGTTGCCTCATAACCCAATTTATAGGCTTCTACTGCTACTTTTTCTAATTTATCAAAATCTTGCGATGAAACATGGTGTTCAATAATATAAAGCGCATGAGGATCGCTACCATCTTCTAATAGTTCTTCAATAATAGCGTTAGTATCTTGCTGAGCAAGAATAATTTGATCTTTCATAATATACCTTTTCGTGGTCATGCAAATTGTGTGGTATATTACACGTTTCAAAATAATTTTCGAGAAAAAAGTGATTGTTGATTTACATTCTCATACCACTGCATCAGATGGTGTTTTAACGCCAAGCCAACTTATCAAAAGAGCGGTGGATAATCAAATCGCTCTTTTGGCTATTACTGATCATGATACCGTTAAAGGTTTACCTGAAGCGCAAAAAGTGATAGCTAATGAAAATTTACCCGTTAAATTAGTGTGTGGCGTTGAAATATCAACAGCGTGGAAAAACAGCGAAATTCATATTGTAGGGCTGAATATTGATATTGAAAATCCACAGTTATTGGCATTGCTATCTTCACAAGAACAAGGACGCATTAATCGAGCGTTAGCCATAAGTGATAAACTAGCTAAAGTCAGTATAGAAAATGCTTATCAACAAGCACAACACTTTGCTAAAGGTGATATTGTTTCACGTGCCCATTTTGCAAGATTTTTAGTTGCTAACGGTTATGTTAAGGATATCAAAAGAGCATTTAAAAAGTATTTAGGCAAAGGAGGGTATGCTTATGTGCCAGCAACATGGTGTTGCATTGCTGATGCGGTTAATGCTATTCGAGCCGCAGGTGGACAAGCGGTACTTGCTCACCCAAGTCGTTACGATCTAACCTTAACTAAATTGAAGCTATTAGTCAGTGAGTTTAAAGTTTGTGGTGGTGTGGCAATTGAAGTTTCGCAAAGCCGGCAAACGCAAGATGATTTAACTCGATTAGCTAAATTAGCCAATGAATTTGACCTGTTGGCATCACAAGGTTCGGATTTTCATGGCGTTGATACCTATTTAGATTTAGGTAAAACAACACCATTGCCTGATAGCGTTACACCGATTTGGCATAATTGGCAACGCTAATAATAACGGGTTAAAAAGGTATGATATTTACGTTCCATCAAATACTTGATGGTATGATCTTCAACATTAAAATTATATTGATATAGAACAATTATGAGCCAAACTTTTTATATTCACCCTGATAACCCCCAAAAACGACTATTAGAGCAAGTTGTTAATATATTAAATGATGGTGGTGTTATCGCTTTTCCAACCGATTCAGGTTATTCACTAGGGTGCTTGCTTGATAATAAACAAGGTGTTGATCGTATTTGTCAAATCCGCCAACTTGATAAGCGTCATCATTTTACGTTAATGTGCAGTGGCCTTTCTGAACTGTCTTGTTATGCTTATGTGGATAATACCACTTTTCGGTTATTAAAAAATAATACACCAGGAAAATATGTCTTTATTTTACAAGCTAGCAAAGAAGTACCACGCCGATTATTGAATGAAAAGCGTAAAACAATAGGATTACGAATTCCAGATGATAAAATTGATTTAGCACTACTTGAATTATTAGGACAGCCATTAATGACCACCACGCTGATTTTACCTAATGATGATCAGGCACAATCAGATCCCGACGAGATAGAAGATAAAATAGGCCATCAGCTCGATGCAATTGTACATGGCGGTTATATTAGCCAGCAACCAACCAGCGTAATTGACTTAACTAATGACTATCCCGAAATTATTCGTAAAGGAAGTGGTGACACTAAACCATTTGAATAAGCAACCATTTTTATTGCTGATATTTCGACAATAGTGTGAATAGATAAAATGATACCTGAGAAGGTAACAGCGAGGATAATATGAAACATAGCAGATCTACATTTTCACAAGTTAGTAAAAAAAATAATAAAATTAATGAAAAAGATAATCAATCCAATAAAAAAACGAAAGCGTTTTGCCCAGCAAGCGTAGCTCGTAAAAATTTGCCACCTGATAATACTGAAAAACTACAAAAGGTATTAGCTAATTTAGGAAATGGATCGCGCCGTGAAATTGAGGCAATGATTGCAGCAGGTAAAATCAGTGTGGATGGTAAAATTGCTACGTTAGGCGATCGCGTTGATGTTAATGCTAATCCTAAAATACGTATTAATGGGTATCTAGTTCAGCTTAGAAGTAAAGAAAAAGAAGTTTGCCGAGTCCTTGCTTATTATAAACCAGAAGGTGAAATCTGTTCACGTAACGATCCACAGGGGCGAGCAACGGTTTTTGAACGGTTGCCTCGCTTAAAAAATGCTCGCTGGATTAATATTGGTAGACTTGATATCAATACTTCTGGCTTACTATTATTTACCACTGATGGTGAACTGGCTAATCGGTTAATGCATCCACGGCATGAAATTGAGCGTGAGTATGCCGTTCGTGTATTTGGTAATGTGACTGATCAACAGATTAACCAACTTCGTAAAGGGGTACAACTCGAAGATGGTCCAGCTTCATTTCAATCAATTAAAGCACAAGGTGGTGATGGACTTAACCAATGGTTTAATGTGGTTATCACTGAAGGTCGCAATCGAGAAGTTCGCAGAATGTGGGAAGCTATTGAAGTACAAGTTAGCCGATTGCTGCGTATTCGTTATGGCAATATCACTTTACCTAAAGGGCTGTCACGTGGAACGTGGATGGAATTAGGTATCGACTCTGTGAATTATCTACGTGAACTTGTTGGATTACCGCCAGAAACCAAAAGCTTTACAACAGGATCATCGTCAGACAAACGTATAATAAGACCTAAGCGGGTTAAATTGACCAATTTGTCTAGAGCATCCCACGTGCCTCGTCAAGCGACAGCTAAAAAGCCAACTAGAAAATAGCATGTTATAACTCTCAATAAAGTTCATTTTATTGAGAGTATTGTCTGATCACTTTATCTTACCTTTTATATTCTCTAAAAATAAATATATTGATATTTTTTGAATAGAGACTATTTTTGTTCGCTTTTTTAGCAAAAATAGTTAATAAATTGTTTAAAATTTTTTATACACTAATTTGCACTAATTAGTCGCAGATCAATTAGTTAAAAATAATAAAATGATTTTACCTGCAATGAATTGATAATTTAATTAAATCTATTTAAAGGAAATATTATGCGGATAGCCATAACAATTTTTTTTCTTTTTCTTTTATCTGCTTGTCATGCTCGAACGGCTGATCAAGCATATAAAGAAGGAAAGTATTTGGAAAGTATCAGTTTATTAACTGCCAGTATTGATGAAAAAGGGCAAGCGAAATTTGATAAAGGTAGAGCTGAAAAGTTACGCACTATAGTAAGTAATGTTATGGCTCATTATGAGGCGGATTTGGCTCACACAGCAAATACAGATTATCAACATCGTATTGACGCTTATCAAAGCTTACTTAAAATGAAAATGATGTTGAGCGATCGTTTTTATAGCCAAACTGTCAGCTTTTTTAATGATAAATACGATATCAAAAAGTTAGAAGAAACAATTGCTAAACAATATTATGATTATGGTAACTCTATAACTGGAACAGACAGCGAAAGTTACAGAAAAAGAGCTGATTTATATCAAAAAGGATTTGAGCAATATAACTATAAAAATATTGAAAGCTTATACAAAAATGCAAAAACAAAATATATGCAACTTGCAGCTAAAGATTATTATAATCAAGGCAAAATGTTAGAGCAGCAAGGTAACTATAAAGCTGCAGCAGAGGCATTTAATAATGCTTCAGAGGTATACCAACCGCTCGGGAAATACAAAGATAGTGGCAAGCTTGCTGTCGATAATGATCGAAAACACTGTGCACAAGAAGCAGAAAAATATTACCAGCAGGCACAACAACTTGCAAATACCGCAACGCACCGTTACGAATTTCGCGAAGTAGCCAAATACTATGCCTGGGCAGCTTCAGCTTACAGACAATACGGAGCTTATCGTGATGCAACTTTTCAATCTGACAAATATACAAACAAAGGAATAGTTAGAGTTTATTATAATTCTACAGAATTACGCTCTTATGTAAGAGATATTTTACATAAAGATTTTATTCAATTTGTTATTTACAATCCGAGTGAAGCTGATGTTATCATGCGTATAAAAAGTAATGTTGAATTTTCAGACCTTGGACAATCAGTTAACAATCAAACTAAAACTGAAAAAGTATTTGATAAATTTATTGAAATGGTTGACGATAACGGTAATAAAAATCAAGTCAAAACCTACAAAGATCAGCAATATAATTTACAAACGGTGACCCACAGCAATAAATTAACATTGACTACTGAAATTGAAGCTCATGGTGCGTATAGTTACAGCCGATCTTTTAATATTGAGCAGACATCTGCAAAATATGATTATATTTATTCTGGTAACGTGCCATCAAATTTACATAATTACAGTGAAGGCACTTTACAAAGTAGAGAAAGATTGCTTGAACTAGCTCAAAAACAACAATTAAACGAAGTAAAATTAAGGCTAGAAGACATTATTAGAGATCTTTCATATCTATAGTTAACGCAGTGTGTATATTTCAAAGTGTGGCAAAAAGTAGAGTGATCTACTTTTTGCCACACTCGATGAACAACATAATGGTTAAAATAGCAAATTAAAAATGAGATCTTGCCAGATTATTTGTAGGACTTTTAATTGAATTACTCAAGCCCAAGCACCATTCGCCCATTTTTTGTTGCCACATTAATCACATTATCTAAATCAGTATAGCGGCATCCTGTTACTAACAGCTTAAGCTCTTCCCACATATTCCCCGTTGAAAATGGCAACATATAATCGCTGACGTTATCTGTACCGATTGCAACAGGAATACCTGCTGTGGCAAGTTCATCAACTGGGGTGAGTGAGTTACGAGTAGGGCCTTGTTCTTCACGGCGTGGGCTATCGATCCAAGCAAATGGGCAGGCAATGACCATCATTTTTGCTTCTTTCATTTTTTTATAGAGTTTTTGGCGATATTCTAAACTGTGGGCTGTGATCGAAATACTATGAATGGCAACAACGCGACCATGCATACCATGTTCAAGGGTTTTATCGGTAAGTTGTTCCGTTTCGATCTCATCTTGAGAATTAAACTGGTCAACATGTACGTGCACCATTTTGCCTAATGATTTACCCGTTTGCATTAACACATCAAGATGTTTCAGTCCCATTCCTTCACCATGATCGCGTTCATCACGACGAGGTAAACCGCCAATAATATCAACTAAATCAGCGCCTTTATCGAACCAATAACGAGCCTCTTTATCGATAACGCCTTTAAGTGTTTGATTGACTAATTTTATGGTGATGTCATTTTTATAGGTTTCGCGTGCTCTTAACGCCCCTTTAATTGCCCGTTCTTGAGCAATAGGGTCAATATCAACAAATGATCCCATTGCACTCACCCCTTGCTCAATCATCCGTTCAACCGCCATACTAAAATGGCGATAGTAATCATCTTCGCTCATTGATGCTTTGACTTTATCTAATGTATCCCATTTTTCAATTAAGGTCTGTTTTTGATAGACATCAAAACTATCAACTGAAATAGTAAAAGCACGATCGGCATGCATATGAGCATTAACCCATCCGCCATTTTGTTTAATTTTATTCATTAAATAGGCTTTTAAACTTTGGTCTCTTGTGGTTAACAACATTTTTTTATGCTCAATCATAATTAGCCTCTATAATTCAATTGCTTTAAATAGGAGTGAAATAATTGTATGGAATAGGTAAAAAAAATCCCCCAAAAAGGAGGATAAAATGTAATACCAATAAATTGAGTGATTAAAATGATTGATTTACTAATGCTCATTACACTCACGCCTTATCAATTAAAAATTGAAGAAATTCTAATCAAAATAAACGTAATAGCAAGCACTATCATTTACAAAATATCTAAATAAATGAAAATGTTATAGTATTATTTTTTAGATTATTTACTTGCAAAGTGAAATTTTAACTACGCTAATAACCAATAAGATTTAAGCATAAAATTCTAACTAATTATTTAATAATGATAATTTATTGTCAAAAAAATGAGATTAATTATGTATTGTTATGTTTTAGACTATTTGTCATATAAGCTGATTTTAGCGCAAATGGTGTGTCCATACTTTTTTGACACAAATTTAGTCTTCACCGCTTTAAATGTCGCATCAGCAATCGCATTATCATAGGGTCATCCCTTATGACTTAATGACCGCTGAATGCTAAATTCCTTTAAACATTCATCAAATAAATGATTTCAAACTCTTTCTCAATTAACATTGTCGTATTCGTCGTACTAGTATAGTAAAAAATAACTTTTGGATATACTAAAAGGTTATTGTGTTATTTTTATAATAATTGTTCAGAAAAAATATTGATTTTATTTGATTTTTTAATAGGTGATAAAATTACAGAGTAAATAAGGAAAATCCTCGCTGTTTTAAAACGGGGATTTTATAATTACCACCACTTAGGATAATTGGTAAATTGTGATTTAACATAATTCAATGTATCTTCTGAAATAATGGTTTGATAACTTGACTGCACAATATCCTTAAATATTCCCTGACGAGTCACAGACCATGAATATTTAATGTTTTTTTCATCTTTTTCTATTTTTATAGAAAACATTTCATTCATATCATACAAAGTAGCTGTTTTTTTTAATGTAACCAGATCGTTAACAAAATTATCCCAAATTAAACAACTAATCCATATTTCACCACTATAGTTAAGAGAGTTCGAAAATTGCTCTATATTTGCTATAAAAATAAATTTAATAGAAGGTACATGTTCATCAAATTCAACTTCATCAAAAGAAATTTTCATCGGTTTTTCTATGTTTATACTCATGATTTTATCCTTATTCAATTGATCTTGTATGAATTAATGCAGGCAGTTCTCCTATCCTACGAGATTGCATTATTTTTAATTCCCATCCCTCAATTGTAATTAATTTATTATATGCTATACCATTTTTCGTTGCAGATTGTAAACTTCTTAGTTAGCTACTTTATGCTGAGCATATTCAGCCATATGTTCTGTTGCATTACCATGCACCCACACTTTTTCCCCATTGGATAATACCATTTCAAATTTTAGATCTTGCTATACAACCTTAAGGATAAAAAAGTGAAATTCCCCATTTATTAAGAAAAAACATTTTTTTAATAAAATTCAGAATCAACTAATCCTTCTTCTTTAATGATTTCAAGAAAGCGTTCGTATGCATCTTTATCATATTCTAAAATATCATCCAGTAAGTTTTCTTCTATTAAAGAATGATGGTAAATTCCTTGTATATTACTATTATGATAATAAATCGATGACCAATTTATTTTAGAATCAATTATTTCAATATTATTTTTGTTATTTTTATTTTCATGATCAATACAAAATACAGTCATGCCGCCGTTCCCTAAAGGTAAGGCACATAAATATGTACCAATTGTATTTGTATTTAATGATTTGGCCCAATAAATTCCAAATATATCTACATAATGGCTTTCTATTTTTATTTTCATTTTACTTTATCCTTAATATCTTTTATTACTTTTCTAGGGTCTGTTTGTGTAACTACCCCCTAAAATAGTACAGCAAAAAGTAGAAAATTCTCTATGATAAAAGTAAAAGAGGATTTAATTATGAAAAAAATGACTGAACATCAAATCGTCGCTATTTTAAAAGAAGCTGAAGCGGGTATTCCCGTTAAAGAACTGTGCCGTAAATATGGCATGGGTAATTCAACTTTCTATAAATGGCGGGAAAAATATGGCGGTATGGAAACTTCAGACATCAAACGTCTAAAAGAACTCGAAGCGGAAAACCGCAAGCTTAAGCAGATGTTTGCCGAACTGAGCTTAAAATCACAGCTTCAGGAAGAAATTATAAAAAAGCTTTAGTGCCCACCAAGGCACGTAAAACGTGGGCACAGCAACTACAACAAAATCATTCAGTTACTATTGCAATGAGTTGTGCTATTGTTGGTTTAAGCCGTTGTGCTTACTATTATCAATCTAAGTTACAGGATGATTCGGTGATTGTTTCGGTGTTGAATGCTATCACAGATAGGCATTTACGTTGGGGCTTTCCTAAGTGTTTTAATCGAATCAGAAAGCTCTGCTATCAATGGAATCATAAACGAGTATATCGGGTGTATTGTGAATTAAAGCTTAATCTCAAGGCAAAGCGTAAAAAACGCATTCCTCCACGATGCCCGGAAAGGTTATTAGTCCCCAATAAACAAGGTGAATGTTGGTCAATGGATTTTATGAGTGACAGTAGCTGTAATTATCGCACTGAAGTACTCGATTTATATCTATTTAATAACCTAGAACAAGTAAGAAAGATAACCGAAGAATGGCTAACCATTTATAACACCGAAAGACCGCATGAGGCGTTAAATAACATGACACCGATTGAGTATAAAACACTAAAACAGGCTGCTTAATTTTCTACGTGAGTTGTGTACTAAGTTTGGGGTATTTACAGCGTGAGTTTACCCGCAGGTAGAGTGACTCGTTATTTGGATAAATTGGTGGAGTATCATAGTTATTTATTAAAAATACGGGTAGATAATGGACCTGAATTTACAGGAAAAACCTTTATAAACTGGGCTAAATCACATGATATAACCATTGATTATATCTAGCCCGGTAGCCCTTATCAAAATGGCTATATTGAACGATTTAATCGTACCTATCGTACTGAAGTACTCGATTTATATCTTTTTAACAACTTAGCGCAAGCAAGGAGAATAACTGAAGAATGGTTAACGATTTATAACACCGAAAGACCGCATGAGGCATTAAATAACATGACACCGATTGAGTATAAAACACTAAAACAAGCAGCATGATTTTCTACGTGAGTTGTGTACTAAGTTTGGGATATTTACAAAACCAACCTATTTAGATTATGATGATGAACTAAAGTTAATGGATATTATGACTAAACTACCTATGAGTTGGCTCATTAAAAATAAAGATGAATTTATTGATGCTTTAATGCATTTATCTGACTCACATACGATAGGTAGTGGATTTTTATTACAAGAGGAATGTGACGATATTATATTTGATAATTTTTGTGAATGGCTAAGAGAAGTAAATAATAAAACCGGCATAGCGACATTAATGTATATTGATGATTTTGATCCGAAAGCACTAGGACTAGATGAATTTAGAAAAAATATTAGAAAAGATGAAAATACAGATAAGTAAGCTCTAAACAATAATGGAGAGAATTTAAACGTGATAGAAATGCAGCTCATATTCCATTAGATGGATCAGGATATTAATTTATGAACGAGAATATGCTATACAATTTTTTGAAAAATAAACCATCCCTTTTGCATTATGATGATGAACTAAAGCTAATAGGTATTATGACTAAACTACCTATGAGTTGGCTCATTAAAAATAAAGATGAATTTATTTGTGCTTTAGACCAATTATATGACTCACATACGGATGGTGGATTTTTATTACAAGAGGAATGTGACGATATTATATTTGATAATTTTTGTGAATGGCTAAGAGAAGTAAATAATAAAACCGGCATAGCGACATTAATGTATATTGATGATTTTGATCCGAAAGCACTAGGACTAGATGAATTTAGAAAAAATATTAGAAAAGATGAAAATACAGATAAGTAAGCTCTAAACAATAATGGAGAGAATTTAAACGTGATAGAAATGCAGCTCATATTCCATTAGATGGATCAGGATATTAATTTATGAACGAGAATATGCTATACAATTTTTTGAAAAATAAACCATCCCTTTTGCATTATGATGATGAACTAAAGCTAATAGGTATTATGACTAAACTACCTATGAGTTGGCTCATTAAAAATAAAGATGAATTTATTTGTGCTTTAGACCAATTATATGACTCACATACGGATGGTGGATTTTTATTACAAGAGGAATGTGACGATATTATATTTGATAATTTTTGTGAATGGCTAAGAGAAGTAAATAATAAAACCGGCATAGCGACATTAATGTATATTGATGATTTTGATCCGAAAGCACTAGGACTAGATGAATTTAGAAAAAATATTAGAAAAGATGAAAATACAGATAAGTAAGCTCTAAACAATAATGGAGAGAATTTAAACGTGATAGAAATGCAGCTCATATTCCATTAGATGGATCAGGATATTAATTTATGAACGAGAATATGCTATACAATTTTTTGAAAAATAAACCATCCCTTTTGCATTATGATGATGAACTAAAGCTAATAGGTATTATGACTAAACTACCTATGAGTTGGCTCATTAAAAATAAAGATGAATTTATTTGTGCTTTAGACCAATTATATGACTCACATACGGATGGTGGATTTTTATTACAAGAGGAATGTGACGATATTATATTTGATAATTTTTGTGAATGGCTAAGAGAAGTAAATAATAAAACCGGCATAGCGACATTAATGTATATTGATGATTTTGATCCGAAAG
>NZ_LZHO01000062.1:0-452 GCF_001690895.1 Gilliamella sp. Nev5-1
AGTGATTGACGCCTCAACACTTAGTCAAAATCGTCGCCGTCGGTTTAATGACAGTGAAATCTATCAACAGATTTTTGATAATATTGTTGAGCAGGCCATTGCCAAAGGGTTGATAAGTGGTCGGGTATTATATACGGACAGTACTCACCTAAAAGCAAATGCCAATAAAGGCAAAGCACGTAATGAGCAGCGTATTGTTGAGCCCAGTCAATATATTGATGCGCTTAATCAAGCCATCAACGCAGAAAGAGAATTAAACGGAAAAAAGCCTTAAAGCCATCGACGGTAGAGAAATACAAGGAGGTTAAAGTCAGTACAACAGATCTGGACAGTGGCTTTATGCATCGGGAAGGCAAGCCTAAAGGGTTCTTCTACTTAGATCACCGAACGGTTGATGGCAAACATAATTTAATTACCGATACCTATGTCACAGCTGGAAATATCCATGATTC
>NZ_LZHO01000063.1:0-1768 GCF_001690895.1 Gilliamella sp. Nev5-1
TGTAACTATCCCCTAAAATAGTACAGCAAAAAAGTAGAAAATTCTCTATGATACAAGTAAAGGGGATTTAATTATGAAAAAAATGACTGAACATCAAATCATCGCTATTTTAAAAGAAGCTGAAGCAGGTATTCCTGTCAAGGAACTCTGTCGCAAATATGGCATGGGTAATTCAACTTTCTATAAGTGGCGAGAAAAATACGGCGGTATGGAAACGTCGGATATTAAACGCTTAAAGGAGCTGGAGGCTGAAAACTGCAAGCTTAAGCAGATGTTTGCCGAACTGAGCTTAAAATCCCAGCTTCAGGAAGAAATCATAAAAAAGCTTTAGTGCCAACAGGGGCACGTAAAACGTGGGCACAGCAACTACAACAAAATCATTCAGTTACTATTGCTATGAGTTGTGCCATTGTTGGTTTAAGCCGTTGTGCTTACTATTATCAAGCTAAGTTACAGGATGATTCGGTGATTGTTTCGGTGTTGAATGCTATCACAGACCGGCATTTACGCTGGGGCTTTCCTAAATGTTTTAATCGTATCAGAAAGCTCGGCTATCAATGGAATCATAAACGGGTATATCGGGTGTATTGTGAATTAAAGCTTAATCTCAGGGTAAAGCGTAAAAAACGCATTCCTCCACGATGCCCGGAAAGGTTATTAGTCCCCAATAAACAAGGTGAATGTTGGTCAATGGATTTTATGAGTGACAGTAGTCGTAATCAACGTCGATTTAGGACATTCAATGTCATCGATGACTTTAATCGTGAGGCGTTAGGTATTGATATTGCAGTAAGCTTACCAGCAGGGAGAGTTACCCGTTACTTAGATAAACTGGCTGAATATCATGGCTATCCATTAAAAATACGCGTCGATAATGGACCAGAATTTACAGGAAAAACCTTCATAAATTGGGCTAAATCACATGATATAACCATTGATTATATCTAGCCCGGTAGCCCTTATCAAAATGGCTATATTGAACGATTTAATCGTACCTATCGTACTGAAGTACTCGATTTATATCTTTTTAACAACTTAGCGCAAGCAAGGAGAATAACTGAAGAATGGTTAACGATTTATAACACCGAAAGACCGCATGAGGCATTAAATAACATGACACCGCTCGAATATAAAATATTAAAACAGGCAGCTTAATTTTCTACGTGAGTTGTGTACTAAGTTTGGGGTATTTACAATTTGAGTTTCCTTAGATAAAAGATTTTCCATATCCTTATTGTAATAAAGTTCTTTTTGAAAATCCTGCGGAGAAAGTGACCCTTCCAAATAATTTTTTATAATATCTATAGAGTTCATTTTTTATTACCTCCTAGCTGTCTAAATTTATCAAGAGCCGCATGCTATTCTCTAGTAGCCTCACGAAGACTTCCAATATCTGGTTCTTACTACATTCCATGAAGAGGTATCACCATTAGGCAATGACTTATCGATAGCATCACCTCTCTTTCATATTTTGAATCGTACTTTGCATGATAATCCCTACGGATCTATCCAAGTCAATCCATTAGTCGCATACTGATACTGTAACTATCCCCTAAAATAGTACAGCCAAAAAGTAGAAAATTCTCTATGATAAAAGTAAAAGAGGATTTAATTATGAAAAAAATGACTGAACATCAAATCGTCGCTATTTTAAAAGAAGCTGAAGCAGGTATTCCTGTCAAGGAACTCTGTCGCAAATATGGCATGGGTAATTCAACTTTCTATAAGTGGCGAGAAAAATACGGCGGTATGGAAACGTCGGATATTA
>NZ_LZHO01000064.1:0-7972 GCF_001690895.1 Gilliamella sp. Nev5-1
AAGAGTAAGTATAATGATCTGTAAGTTTATATATTTTACATTTAAATATAATTAAAGGTTGTCATATTAATCGTGTTTTTAAGCAATTATACACGGTGTGAAATAACATATTAATAATATCCAGTTTCAAGAAAAAATGCCGTTTTATAGGTAATAAAAAATATTTGATTTTGTTACCCAGTTATTTTACTTCGGTTTTATAAATATAATATCTAATCTGAAGTTACCGGCCAATTACCGAATTTGTATTTTAAGTAATATTATTTTAGGAGTTTTAAAAAATGAATCTAATCTGGTCTGCAGTAGGGCAAGTTGTCAGTTCGTGTCTTCCAGTTTTTTTATTAATTTTTCTTGGTTGGTTATGTGTACAACAAGGAATCTTCACAAAAGATGCTAAAAAATTATTATCAGGGCTTGTCTCAAACTTTGTCTTCCCAGCGTTACTTTTTGTGCATACTTCGCATGCTAAACCCTCGCAAATATTTAATGGTATTTGGATGTTTGCGTTTTTCTGTACTATGTCATTTTTATGGATAATTTGTTTTTTAACCAATAAATACATATTACATAAAGATTTAAAGTCAACGGCTATGAATACTATGTTGTGTTGCTTTCCAAACATGGGGGGGATGGGGGTTCCTTTCTTAACGTTGATGTTAGGTGCGGCTTCTACTATTTCAGTTGCGATTGCTAATTTTGTTGTGGCGTTATCATTGATTCCAATGACAATATTCTTGTTAGAGTTATGCGATACTAAAATGTCTGGTGGTAAGGTAACTGGTGATATGATATTTAGTGCAGTCAAAAACTCACTGATGAAACCAATGTTTTTAGCTGTTATTTTAGGGTTAATTGTGAGCGTTACCGATGGAACAAAATGGTTACCTCATTTTGTGTTTAATACCTTTGATATTATGTCTAATGCTTGTAACTTTATTTCGCTTATTGCAGTTGGTGTTGGTATTCATGGTGTTAAATTAACATTGTCTAAACCATTAATGATCAATGTGATATTGAAAAGTTTTATTACACCTGTAGTGGCGCTTATTTCTGTATACTTATTTGGTATTACCGGTATGGAAGCTGAAGAACTGGTCTTTTTATTAGCAATGCCAACGGCATCAACAGCTGTTATTTTGGCTTATAATTGGAATGTTGAGCAAGAACAAGCGTCAAGTATTTTCTTTGTATCAACAGTTTTATCTATTTTTATTTTACCAACGTTATTACTCATTATGGATTTCACCATTCCTGGCGTTGCTTAATAAATGCCAAATATAATGCTCTCATTGCTTTTAACAGGGTGAGGGCATTAGCAATAAAAATCCCAATCTAATTTGATACTCAAAAAGTAACTTAACAATCGATTATTCAATATGTGGTTCTAGTGACAGTTAATGCTGCCGTTAAATTCTATAATTATAGATGTGAATTGTGAGCTTAAATTGGTTTGTGCGCCTTGCTAGTAATATTTTTTCCATATCCAAATAGGAAAAAGCACGCTTATGCCATTTTGTTTATTTGTTAAAAATCAGTCAGAAAGGCCATTGATTTTATTGAAGTTTTTATTGGCGTATTTTAGGGCGCTGTGCTGGGGGTAGTTTATCCTTTTAACCATAAGATTTACAGTTAACTTCAATGTTTTTATTAGGTTAGACTTAATCTGACAGGCGTTTGTTATTTTAACAAAATCAAGGCTCGATGCTCAAAATAAATTGTCTAACTGCTTTTCCTTAACCAACCGTTTTGTACCTAACCAAGTCTGTTATGGTGTTTTTCCATAACAATACTTGCCTGAATGTGCTTTTTATCGGTTGTAAAATTCAAGCCATTGGTTAACTACGTTTTGTATTTCACTCAATTGTGTGTAAATCTTACGTCGAAATAAGATATCGTTACATTCGGTTTTGATCATTTTATCAAATCGCTCATAAATACCGTTAGTTTGGAGTTGTAGGCTTTGGCCTTGGTGTGTTAAATCTCTTTTAGATTAAGATACAGTTCATAAGCACGACTTTCCTTATAACCTTTATTTCTTCCTCAGTCTGTAAGAATGCGTAAAAGCGGTACTTGTTCGCTATCAAAATAAATCACAGCGTCGCCAAACTGAATGTATACCATCTTCTGACATCAATATGTCTTTTTGATAGAAAATTGGTTGATCCTTGATGTTGACCATAAGCAGGTTATTTATAGGCCATATTGACAACAGTTTGTTCAATATGTGGCTCTGCTTGATTTTTTCCGATAGTTTTTCACGGTTGATTTCTTGGCGTGCAAGCTCTTCTTCTTGTTCATGCTTCTTTTTAAAGCGATAATAACTATCCCCAAAAACTTGCACTTCACTAATATTTATAAAAGTAATGTTTATAAAATGAAGAGATTTATATGAATAAAAAATTACTATCTTTAATCATATTATTAATCATTAACTTTGCCTACGGTAGTGAAGTAGTTTGGGATCTGATTTTTGATAAAAAATATAGTTTACCCAATATAATAATAAACCTTGAAGGTGAAAAAATTGCATTGACATTAGATACTGGCACCAAAGAAGCTTTACATCTGCCAATAGAGCTAATTGATAAAATCCCGAATAAATCTGAAAATTCACAAAAAACGAGAAGTATTGATTTATCTGGTAACATTACAGAGAGTAGAACATTTATTATCAATGAGTTAGAGTTGAATTCTTTTATTTTTAAACGTGTGGAAGTTGTAGAATATAAAAATTGGGGCCTGAGTTTTTCTAGTAGTAATGATAATAATGAGAATAATAATATAGAAAACCCAGTTATTGGGCTGGGTTTATTTGATGGTTATATTTTAACTATTAATTATCCTGAAAGTAAAATAATAATATCGGATGAAACAGATATTGCTGCGGATCTTGGTAAAAAATGGATTCCAATTCCTTTTCATATCAATGGTGAGGGCTTAGTTATAGATATGTCGGATGGTATAAAGAGTTATAAAATGATTTTAGATACTGGTGCCACTATGTCAGTCATAAAAGAACAATCACTTTCAGCAAAAACGATTAAAAAGAATGACGATGAAAGTGATTATAAATTTGTATCACTTAAAGTTAATAATGTTGTTAATGATAATACCGACGCTGTTATATTGGATTCTCTTCCCGCTGAATTTCAGTCTGATGGATTAATCGGGTTTGATTTCCTTAGTAAAAATATAGTGAAGATTGATTTCAAAAATAAGCAACTATGGATTCAAACAGTGACACAATAAGCCAATAATAGCACAATTCGTACAAATGCTCCTTATGTGTTTAAACGCAACGTAAGGCTAGTTAGAAGTAATGACTTCTACTCCACTTAAACTGGGGCTATCACAATAAATTATTTTTGGACTAGTTATAGAATTCAAAAAAATTTTGAACTAATAAGTTATCGCTTTAAGTGGATTTCATCAGAATTTAGTAGACTGAAATATAACTTTTATTTTCCTTTTTCAATCAATTGTATCAGTGAATAGGGTTTTATAGAAAAGATATTGGAGCGGGAAACGAGGTTCGAACTCGCGACCCCGACCTTGGCAAGGTCGTGCTCTACCAACTGAGCTATTCCCGCATAAGTAAAGGCTGGTGCCCGGGGCGAGACTTGAACTCGCACGGCCAAAAAGGCCGAGGGATTTTAAATCCCTTGTGTCTACCGATTTCACCACCCGGGCTCAAAACTGATTTACAAAAAGTAATTCGCTTTGAATGCAGTGCATTTTACCTATCTTATGATTTCAGTCAATAGAAATTTTAAATTAATTGTTTAATTGCTCAATGTTTAGCTAATTAATGATTAAAATGGGGTTGTACGTTAATTGATAAGGCGATGAGTAATTTTGTTTATACGTTTTGATTGAACAAAATTACTTGTATAAAAAAGTGCTTGCCTAGAAATATAAATAGTCGGTTATTCTTCTTCTAATAAATCACTATGCGCTATCCATAAATATTGTAACATTGATAATAGCGTTAAAGCTGTTGCAATAAATAATGCAACGAGACCTGCATAAATGACCATATCACAAGGACGCCATAGTAACCAAGTTAACGCGGTCATTTGGGTAATTGTTTTTATTTTGCCAATTGACGAAACAGCTACGCTTTTACGTTTACCAATTTCAGCCATCCATTCTCGCAGGGCAGATATGATAATTTCGCGTGAAACGATAATAATTGCTGAAATAGAGATCCACCATGCTTGATAATATTGTGTAATTAAAACTAAAGCAATTGTCACCATAATTTTATCAGCAACAGGATCTAAAAAAGCACCAAATTTAGTTGTTTGTCCTAAGCGACGGGCAAGATAGCCGTCTAAAACATCGGTTACGGCCGCAATTAAAAAAATCAATGCAGAAAAAAAACCAGCCCATTGATGAGGAAACCAATAAAATGCCATCACAAAAAAAGGAATTAAAATGACTCTAAATAGTGTTAAGGCTGTTGGAAAATTAATTTTCATGTGATAGAAGCTCTTTTTTATTTTATTAATCAATGCATTAGTAATTAGCGAAAAATAGTCTTTTATTGGTGACTATGTTGCCTGAAAAATGTTAATTTTTCAATGTGTTATTGCTTTAAATTTAGATAAATTTTTTCAGCTAATGATTTAGATATTCCTTGCACTTGCGCTATTTCATCAATGCTGGCATTTTTTAGTTCTCTTAATCCACCAAAGTGTTTAAGCAATGCTTGCCTCCTTTTGGCTCCAACTCCTTCAATATGTTCTAAAGCACTATCGGTAAGTTGTTTGATGCCTTTTTTTCGTTGGCCGACAATGGCATGATCGTGTGATGCATTTCTGATCTGTTGAATGAGTAATAGAGCAGGGGAATGATCATCCAGATAGCGCCCAGTGCCATGAGCCTCAAAGAAAAGGGTTTCTAATCCTTCTTTACGCTCAGCGCCTTTTGCTACCCCAATTAAAATAGGATGATTTTTATTCCAATTAACATTCAATTGGTCAAATACTTGCAACGCTTGGTTAAGTTGTCCTTTACCGCCATCAATAAAAATGATGTCGGGGATTTTTTCGTCGGGAAGCTCTTTTTTGTTGTAACGGCGTGTTAATACTTGTTCCATTGCTGCATAATCATCACCTGGTGTGATACCTATAATATTATAGCGCCGAAATTCGGCTTTAACTGGTCCTTTATCGTCAAAAACAACACAAGATGCAATGGTGTTTTTGCCCATAAAATGGCTAATATCAAAGCATTCCATGCGGTTAATTTTATCAACCCCTAAAAAGGTTTTTAATGCATCGTAACGTTGTTTTATGGTTGAGTTTGCTAATAGCTTATTTTTTACTTCAGTTTGAGCATTTACCGTTGCAATGTTGAGTAATTTTAGATTATCACCTTTAGGTTCATCAACCAATTTAACTTGGTGTTCAGCAATAAGTGACAGTGTCTCTTCTATAGGTTTTTTATCAGATAAAGAATAATTCAACAAAATTTTCTTAGGAATATTGCGGTTTTGATTACCTTGCAAATAAAATTGCCCTATAAATGTTTCAATAACTTCTTCTAATTCCGTATTGGATGGCACTTTAGGGAAGTAAGATCGATGACCAAAGGTTTGCCCGTTGCGAATAAATAAAACATATATACACGCTAAACCTAATTCATAATGAAAACCAATCACATCAAGATTATCATTATTGTTATAAATTGCTTGTTTTTCATTAATATGTTTTATTGCTTGTAGTTGATCGCGTAGTGTTGCCGCTTTTTCAAAATTAAGTTCATTGCTGGCTTTTTGCATATCTTCAGTGATTTTTTGTAAGATTTGTTCTGATTGCCCAGACAGAAATAACCTTACATAGTTAACTTGCTGTTGGTAATCTTCATCACTCACTAAACCAGGTACGCAAGGCCCTAAACAACGCTTAATTTGATATTGTAGACAAGGACGGGTGCGATTGCGATATGTCGAATTCAGGCATTGTCTTATTGGAAATGTTTTTTGTAACAAGGCTAATATTTGTTTAACAGCATAGCCACTGGGATAAGGACCAAAGAACTCATCTTTTTTCCGATTTACAGCTCCTCGGTAAAGCGATAGTTGAGGATGTTGTTCTTTACTTAATTTTATAAATGGGTAGCTTTTATCGTCTTTTAAAAGCACATTGTATCGTGGCTGATACTTTTTAATATAAGTTTGTTCAAGTAATAAAGCTTCGGTTTCGGTATTAGTAATTGTGAATTCAACATGGCGGATATGACTAACTAGCATATCTGTCTTTAAGGTTTTTTTGCTATTGTTAAAATAGCTTTTTAGACGGTTATTAAGATCTTTTGCCTTTCCCACATAAATAATCGTCTGTTTATCATTAAACATCTGATAAATACCCGGTTTATGTGGGACAGTTTTTAAAAAAGATGCTGAATCAAATGAGTTCATATTAGTTTTCAAATGTGAGGGCTTTTTTCTCTATTATCCTCATAATGGTGCTAAGCAAACCATTTATCAAGAGGTAAACTAGCCCAGCAGCAATAAAAATAGTGAAATCGTAATAATCCGCATTCAAATCATTACTATAACCCATCACATCCATCACAGGAATCATTGCGGCTAATGCAGTACCTTTTACGACAAACACGACTTCATTTGAATAAGTGGAAAGTGCACGTTTTAAAGCATAAGGAAAAACAACTTTTAACGTTTGTATTTTATCCATACCAAGTGCTTTACAAGCTTGCCATTGTCCTTTAGGTAAGGCTTTTAACGAGCCATAAAAAATTTGCGTTGTATAAGCAGCGCTGTTAAGTGTTAATGCCAAATAGGCACAAAACCAAGGTGAAGAGATGGTATTATAAAGTAATGGTACTTTGATTAAAATATCTTTAAACTGTGATGGCCCATAATAAATGAGTAATAGCTGTACAAGTAAAGGTGTACCGGTAAATATAATAATATATGTGCGTATCACTTTATTTAGTATAAAGTGATTTAGTGATAATAAACATGATAAGCAAGTAGCAATAACTCCTGCAGATAAAATACCTAAAATGCTTAAACTTAATGTTTCAGGGAGACCTTGGCAGATTATTTTTAGGTAATGAATAAAATTATCAAACATAATGCGACCTTACTAATTTTTCGCTGAGGTAGGTTGTTCAAAATAGGTTGAGCGTTTTTCAATGCGCGATATAATTTTTTGACTAAAAATTGAGATAATTAGATAAATAATCATAGCCACGATATACCATAAAAAAGGTTGATTGGTTCGTGCAACAATGGCTTTGGTTTGCATCATTAAATCATTAATGGCAATTGCTGAAACTAAAGCCGTATCTTTTAATAATATTAACCATTGATTACTTAGACCTGGTAAAGCATGGCGCCACATTTGTGGCATAATAATGCGAAAGAATGTGCGAGATTTGCTTAGTCCTAAAACTTGCGCGGCCTGCCGTTGTCCATTAGAAATTGCTTTAAATGCACCACGTAAAGTTTGAGAGGCATAAACAGCATAGAGAAGAGAAAGTGCGGAAACACCACATAAAAAAGGACTAACATTAAAATCTTCAATGTTTAGCTGTATTGTTAAAGAGGTAAAATACAGATCGATGGTGAAACCATCATTTAATAATATCAATAATAACGGTAAACCGTTATAAATGGCTATCACAATTAATAATTCGGGTAATGCTCGAATAGTTAAGTTAAATAAAGACATGGTCCATGCAATGGGTTTGAATGGAACGGATTCTAATATTGAGAAAATAAAAGCAAATATAATCCCAACAATTAATGATACAAAGGCTAATGATAATGTGGTAGAAGTAGCTTCAATAAGTGGCAAAATGTAACCATCCATTGAAGACAAAACCCATTTCATTTCATTTGCAAAAAAATCAAACATAAAAAAACCAAGATTAAATTAAAAAATAAATTCGCCGCAAGTGAATGCGGCGAGGTCATTATTATAAAATATATATTTAAATA
>NZ_LZHO01000065.1:0-4006 GCF_001690895.1 Gilliamella sp. Nev5-1
ATTCATAGTGGGTTTGATGCCCTAACGCATCAATCTCAACGGTTTTCAATCCCTCTTCATTATACTGATAGGTTTTGGTCGCCCCATTAGCATCGGTTTCTGACTGTAACAAACCATCTTTATGGGTGTAACACTTTTGACTGCCATCAGCCATGGTGACAATCACGTTTTCATCTGAAATCTATTGATTAAATAATGTAAGCACTATCAATTATTTTGGCTTGGCGGATAATCCAAAATAGCTTCCTTGTACCCATCCATATCATTAAAATAATTACTCGTAAAGTTATAATCCCACATAGGTGACTCTATAGCATTAAAATAACTAATATTTAGTGATATCCTTTTTTTAATTAATTCTGTTTCTTTTTCATTATTAATTTTTATTATACCTTTATCGCCTCCTACCACGCCATCATCACCATCTATCATTAATGGAAGAATTTTATCCTCCTCCAACTCTAAAAAAACTTTACCTTGAAAAATGGCTCGACCAAAAATATTTGAATCTAAGTGTTCTGAGTCATATCCACCTAATACAATGTAACGATCTTTAATATTAAAATTTAAGCCTGATGAATGATAATAGTCTCGTTCTTTATGGATCACTTTAAGATCATAGCAGCGAATATTTTCTATCGTGAGAGTAGCTTTTCTGGCTAATACCAGCAGGTCATCAGCGATATTGATGATACTTTTGGGATTTATCAAGAGTATCTGATCTCGCCATATATTCTCATCCATACGTATGGATGCATTTTCGAGATATATTCGGCAAGTTAAATTTTTTTGATCAATTTTCGGTAAAGAACAATAGTTTTTTACACCACTCCAGCCATCAATATCAATGAAATATTCGTAACTATTTGTAATGTCAATTTTATATTTCATAAAATCACCTATTCTTTCTTGAAAATATATTCGTTTAATTGTTCATTTCTAATTGCCTCTCCATTCGACTGAGTATATCCCTTGCTAGAAATTTTTCGTTTATTAATCAATTGCAACCCTTTATTTTTTGCTATAATTTCCAGATTTCTCATATATTTATTTACTTTACCATCACTGCCACGAATGATTATTGTACCATCTTTCTTTAAAACGCGGAGGACTTCATCATTTAAGGGAGCATAGCCATACGGATTATCCATTATAATGGTCTTTTGCGAGCCGGTAGCGATATTCGACAAATTATGCGCATCGCCAGCAAAAACACCTGGCGCCATAGGGTGAGCAGGATGAGATATATTATAAGCACCCTCAATAGGGTTTAGCCCGGCACCAATAACGAGTGTTCCATCCTGTTCAGCAGATTTTAAGTATCTTTTATTTCCAACAATAAACCATTTACATTCTAATCCCAACGGGTCAATTAAGTCTATTGGATCATTATTGGCATATTGATAACTATTTAACCCACCCAGTATACCAAGTGGGTCTTGAGTAATATATCTGCCAGTAAATGGGTCATAGTAACGGTTTAGGTTGTAATGAAGTCCTGTTTCCTCATCATAATATTGCCCTTGGAATCGTAACGGATTATTCGGCAGGGAATCTATATCGTCCTGATGGTAGGTTTCGTTTATTATCTGACCATAGGCATTATACTGGCATTCATAGAGCGTGTCACCTAAGCTGCCGGTAAGGGCTATGGGTGTGCCGAGGTGGTCGTTTTGATACCAGTAGAGTTTGATGTTATCTTGTTGGGCATTACCGTGCACTAGGGCTAATGGACGGTAAGAGTCTGGCTCGTAAAGGTAGCTTTGCCAGTGTTTATCGTTATCGGTCTCGGCAATAAGTTTATTAGACTGTGGCCTTTTCCACGTTTTTCCACAATCAGGTTGCCAAAGCAATCATGCTCAAAGTATATGCCACCAAAAAACATTTGGGTTTATCATAATATTAACGCTAATAACATCATAGCAAATGGTTAGTTGACACAATAATAATTTAAATCTAACAAAGTAAGCTAAGTATTAAGCTTACCTTGCCGATTTGATATGTTAAATTGAATCTAAATTGGAAGTTATTCTACAGGCTCTAATGAGACTGCCATTTCTAAAGCTGTTTTAGAGCGATTTATTTTACCATCAAAATCTGGTTGTAATTTCATTTCATCTAATGCATAAACGATACTTGCACTATATCCTATTTTAAAGAGCTTTGAATCTTCTTTTTTGTTGGTATAAATACCAACAGATTGAATTGTCCCATCTTCAAGTAATAAATCAACTGTATTATTAAAATTTGAGGGATCTTGCCCTGCTACATAAGCTTTTTTTATTATTCCTGAAATAAATAATAAAGGTATCCTCCCCTGCTCAATACTATTCCACCACTCTTTTGATCCAAAAAGACCATTGGTACCTTTGAGACCCATTGTAGGTTTTGATTTGTCTAACGTTAATGCTTGTGTTAAAGCGACTCTTTCTGGATTATTTTTTAATTCCTTTGATAATAAAAAGACCATTTTCATTGGAACTTTGGAAGTTTCTAATTTTAATAGCATATTTTTACCTTTATTTTACTTTTTCAAAATGAACAATATTTTCATTAAAAATTTCTATGCCTCTACCTTGTCCAAGTTGAGTTGTCATTTGCCCACCTTCAACTTTAAAACGAGTATTGGTTTTCATCCATTTTCCAGTTTTAATCGACATATTAGGAAATATGAGAAATTCTAAGGTATGTTTGATGAAGTAAAGGCTAGTTCAATATATTAAAATTAGTTATAATTGAATTCCATGATAATTATTTAGCTAGCCACGCCTTCCGAACGAATCTTGTCGGATATATCTGCCGATAAACAAGTCGTAATAAAGGTTAAATTGTAATGTAATTGTCTTTCTTCATCATAATATTGCCTTTATAGTAATTTTTTAATTTAAGTCCAAACCTCTTGACCATTACTGGTAATCCAAACAATGCCGCAATTTAATTTCACATAGAACCACATACCTACATCATCTAGATCATCATCCTCGTTATCGGGAGGGTAAGGAGGCCAAATATTCTTAATAGAATTAATTTGTTCTTCAATTGTGCCAGATAAAAAAATTCCATTTCTAGCTAATCTAATATGTCCATCTTTTATTAATTTTTCTAATATTCTAAAAAATAAATCTTTTCTTATTTCGTAGGGTATTTTTATATCTTTCGTGTAATTATCTAAATGTTGCCACATTGTGCCCATTGAATAACCAAAAGCACTTTCTAAAATAGAATTATAAATTTTTTTAAAATTCATTGAAATTTCATCTCCACTCTGTTTCCTTTATTAATACTCGGGTTTTTGATATCTATAGTCCATTTTGCTTTATTTTGTTCTACAGATTCGGAAAAATTTCTTAACGTAATATTACTACCAGCATTGGGACCTTCTGTGATCTTAATTGAATATATCGTTCCTTTCCCCGGAATAATTTTTGCTGTTGGCATAGTATCAACACCAGATAGACGTTTAAAATAAGCCATAACATCAGCCTCAGATGCTCCAGTGAATACCGGTGCTCCAATACTGACATTTTTATCGGCGACGAGTATTTTACCATTTACTGAAATGGTAAAATCTTTAGGATGAATGTTTTTATTGTTATATAGAGCAGCTAGATTGTCCATTTCTGTTTTTGCTAATTGTTGTAAGCTTTTGGCTCCCTCTCCAGCAACCTCCTCAAACCCATTATTTTCAACCTTAATCAATCCTAACGGATCTATCCAATTTATCGGATCACTACCGGCATATTGATAACTATTTAACCCACCCAGTATGCCAAGTGGGTCTTGAGTAATATATCTGCCGGTAAATGGGTCGTAGTAACGGTTTAGGTTATAATGAAGCCCTGTTTCCTCATCATAATATTGCCCTTGGAATCTTAATGGGTTATCCGGCAGGGAATCTATATCGTCCTGATGGTAGGTTTCGTTTATTATCTGACCATAGGCATTATACTGGCATTCATAGAGCGTGTCACCTAAGCTGCCGGTAAGGGCTATGGGTGTGCCGAGG
>NZ_LZHO01000066.1:0-26607 GCF_001690895.1 Gilliamella sp. Nev5-1
ACTCTCGCCCTTGTTTATCCCAACGAAAAGCGGCTAATGGCTGGTGGTCGAGTGTCATCCCCAGTAGCTGACCCTGATTGTAATGATATTCTAACCATTGCCCATCGGGCAGTTTAGTGCCATTGAGTAAGCCGGTGATTTCATCGTAGCGATGGCGGATAGTCGCCCAGTTTTGGTGCTCGGCCGTTAAACGACCAACTTTATTATATTCCCATCCTAAAACCGATTGCCCATCGAGTATTTGTGTTAATAATCCATTCTGATTGTAACTATAGTGCTCTTTTATGCCATCAGCTAGCTCTTTTACGATGAGTTTTCCACGGCTATCACGTTGGTAGCGGGTAATGAGCGGTTTTTCATCATGTTGGTTACCATACTCGTGTTTTTCAATTAAATAGCCATTTAAATCGTAATGATAAGTGGTTTTTACCTCGTCAAAACCAATTTCTTCACTCAATTGCCCCGTTGGCGTGTAGCTGAAGCGGTAACGTTCCCCTTTCTGATTTTCAATTTCACTGATTTGTAGATGGATATTATCATAACGAAATTTCAGCCGTTCGCCATCTGGCAGCCGCTTTTCGGTCATTAAATGTAATGGCGAAGCGTAGTCATATTCTGTGACTTTACCCGCTTCATCTTTAAACCAAGTCACTTTGCCATAAGCGTTGTATTGATACTCACGAGTGGTGTTATTCGGGTAGGTGATTTTTGTGATTTGTCCTAAATCGTCATAAGTATAATAGGTCTTGCCCTGTTGTCCATCACTGACGACCGTGAGCCGAAGTAAAGCATCATAACTAAATTGAAAAAGACGTCCATCGGAAAAGCCTAGCTGTTGTAATTCACCGTTATCTCCCCACGTAAAATGTTGTTCGCTACCATCAGGGTATTGGGTCGATAAACGCTGTCCATCTTCATTATAACGATGACGAGTGAGTAAACCGTCGGGCGTTTCCAACTCAATAATGTCGTCGTGATGGTTATAACGTATTCGCCATATCAGCCCATTTTTTTCAATTCGAATAATTCGTCCACGTTGCCAAGTATAATCTTCATAACTGTTGTCTGGGTAAATAATGGTTTTTAACTCGGCATTAACCGTATATTCATAGTGGGTTTGATGCCCTAACGCATCAATCTCAACGGTTTTCAATCCCTCTTCATTATACTGATAGGTTTTGGTCGCCCCATTAGCATCGGTTTCTGACTGTAACAAACCATCTTTATGGGAGTAACACTTTTGACTGCCATCAGCCATGGTGACAATCACGTTTTCATCTTGCCATGTGTAACGTTCATCTAATTGCCCAAAGTTACCCCATTGACGTAAACAACGAACATCTTGACCTTCACCCTCCCAGACCCAGTTAAATTCAGCGCCTCCAGCCATTGTTCGCTTTTGAATAACATTTAAGGCGTCATATTCATACGTTTCAGTTTGACCTGCTGCGTTAGTTGCCCCAATAAGTTGATGATGGTCATTATAGTGATAGTGCATTAGAGGGTGCAGCGTTTGCCATTCCCCTTCCACTAAAATCTGAATAGTGACCGTATCAATCAGTATTGATTGCTTATCATAATAACCAAAAGCTAAACGTCGTGTTTTATCTTGCTGAGGTTGTAAGGCTATCAAGCGATGATGATTATCATAAACCACATTGAGTCGGTGACCATACTTATCAGTAATAGCACTTAAATAGGCCGTTTGTTCAACTCGTTTGAAATGATATCGTACACGGTTGTTACCTTTTTTATACAAGACGTATTCATCGGCGGTGTCGCTTAAATAAATGCTTGACTCGGCTACCGGATTAATGATGATGGGGTCTTTTTGGGTAGGTAGCGGAAACGTGGTTAATAAGTTTTCATCATCCAACCAGACAACTTCTTCACCCTCAAATAATAAGTAGTGCGCCAGAGAGTGGCTCCATCCATAGCCTAATCCAATATTGTGCTCAACAGCGCTGCTTCGGTAACAACGTTGCCAAATAAAAGGCAATAAACCTTTAAATTCACCATCATCAAGGGTGAGTAACTCTTCACCCGTTACCATCGATATGGGTTCACCACTTTGAGCTGGATTGCGTGAGGTTCCTTTTTTATTACGACTTTTAGATAAGCTAGATTTTGCCTTTGCAATTTTTTTCTCGCCTATTTGTATCCATGACTTCAAGCGTGCGGATAACTTAATATATTGGCTTGATGATTTGATATGCTTAACCACATTAATACCATTCCCGCCCAAGATAGCCCTATTAGGTTTGATTGCTTTCATGCTTTGTTTTAAGCCATCGCTCATTTTGGTCATGGAGTTAATAAATCGGCCCCCCCCATTTATCGCACTAACCGATTTGCTTACCCCTGCTGTGACCCCTTTAAATATCAACGCTTCAACAAGGAATTCAGCAACAAATTCCATTACTGATATCATTATGGCGGAGTACATTTCACCCGCAAATACCATTTGATAATGCGGTGGAAGCATCGCCATCCAGCTTTGCGCATAATACGCAGCAAGATAAAAACGAACTTCATCTTGTAATAAGGTCAGCGTTGGTTCGTCACTAACTACACGCTCTTTAAATAATTCATCAATCCAACCACGAAAATCCCATTCTTCAAGCTTTTCTAGCGCTTTTTTGTATTTTTCTAATTTGTCATCAACGCCCGTTACTAGCCCAACATTCCACCATTGAGATAATAACTGATATTGTTCTGCAATCTCTAATGTAGAATAGGATTCCCATTCTGGCAATATCTCATTGGTCCAGTTATCTTGCAGCTGTTGATGTAACTCATCGATAATCATTTGATAGGCTTGTAACCAGTTGTCGACATCGCCTTTTTCAACGGGCAATACCACAACATGGTATCTTGAATATTTGGCAAATTTTTCGTCTGACCAGTCTAACTCTGCTTCACCGTTTTCATCTAGTGTAATGATATACTCTTGTTTTTCAGCTTCAGAAAGAGGAATATCTTCGTCTACTATGTACGGAATAGCATTCGTAGCACTAAAATACTGGGTAAGCGCTTTGGATTGATAAGGAATTAATTGAATTTTAACTTGACTTAAAATGACTTTTTCGTTGTTAAGCCCCTCCATATTATAACTGATTTTGACTTTCCCTTTATTCGCGCATTTGGCACAATAGGGTTTATTAATATTAACCACTTGTGTTGAACGTTGATAACTTGATAATTTTTCTTTAATATCAACATAAGGAATGACATTCGATGCGCCCCATCGCTTCATCCTTGCTTTATATTCATCTTGAGTTTCTTTTGAAAATGTAGATAAACAAGTTTTTAATTCAGTTAATAATGTATTAGCTCTTTTAATATAAAATTGTGGGTCTTCCTCTTTTTCGACAAGAAACTTAATAATTGTTGCACGGACAGATAGGTCCTGAACATTTATCGCTCCTTCAGGGCTTACAGATACTGGCGGGAGTACGCTGTTAACCTCTCGGGTAAATTTACCTATATTATTGTCATTATTGTCATTATTGTCATTATTGTCATTATTGTCCATGTTAAGTTTCCTTTTTTTCTTTATCCAACTGCTGCAATATAAAATCAAAGACGTTTTGTTTTTTAGTTGGTAACGATAAAAGATGAATGATTTTTGTTTCTAATACTTGATAAGGGAAAGCGGTATATATATCCAAATAATTTTCTTGTAATAATTGTAATATATGGTTGACTAAAAGCTTAGGTTGGGTAGCAGATAATTGTTCTAATAGATTTTGTGGCACCTGCCACCAAGGCGAAGTTTGCACCGCTTGCTCAACGGGTACATGCACTACATGTGATTGATGATTAATCCAGTAAAAAGCAAAAGCAGGCAGCACGTCTTGCCAGCTATCAGTAAAATAATCAAGCATGATTGACAAATATTCGCCATCCCAGTAGCGAAAAAATACCGTTTCACCATCGGGCATAATGGCCTGGGTTAAGCTCCGTAAATGGGCGCAGATGTCTGCAAAGGGTAAATGAGAGCGTGCCAGCCAGCCCCAGTCTTTGTGCTCAGTGTTATTAATCCAATCTAAAAAGGGACTATGCTCATCAAGCCTAACTAGCATGGGCATAACAGAAAACCAGTGCTCGTAAGGAGTGCCACTATAAAGACCATAGGGCGTTTGTGAACCATCAGTGATATAGTAGTTTTTAACCGCTTGCGCATCACTGACGTTAGAAAGTACGGCATACAAAGGCATGGCAGAGGTAGCGGTAATCGTGCGCCATTGAGACAGTGGCATAGCTAGCATAATCTGTTCAGCCTATAAAATGAAAGAAAAAAATATTTAACATGATGTTTCACCATTAAATCAATACAACCGATAACCTGCTTCACTATATTTACCAAATATACCTTTAGAAAGTATTAAGAAACCGAAAAATAAAGGTATTTTTTAGCTAAGATAAGATTATTTTTTATTCTATGTAACCTTTTTTTAGTCTATTTTTGTTATTTTTTACTTATTTTGAAAAATCAATACATATGTATCAGGTTGTTACGCTTGGCGTAAATGTGTAAATACCCCCTCAAACTTAGCGCACAACTGACGTAGAAAATTAAGTTACTTGTTTTAGTGTTTTACATTCAATTGACGTCATGTTCTTCAATGTTCCATGCGGTCTTTCCGTGTTATAAATCATTACCCCTTCTTCGGTTACTCTCTTCGCTTGCGCTAAGTTGTTAAAAAGATATAAATCGAGCATTTCATTCTATTTTGATGATGATAGCGACACTAAGATCTAATATTCAATCGCGCATTTTTTAACTGATTAACAAGCTCTAGTAGTGATAAATTGAGTTGGTGCATAAATTGCTGGTATGAAAACTCTTTTTTGCTAATTTCATCTAATTGTAATTCCCAATGTGCTGTCATGTCGGGCATCGACATGATATCAGGTAATGATAAAATCAGATTTTTACCCACGTCTGTTGAACGTATTGTTTTACCTTGACGAGTCAAAAACTGGCGTTTAAATAACAATTCGATAATACCAGCTCTCGTTGCTTCGGTACCTAAGCCATCCGTTTCACGTAATATTTTTTTTATTTCTGGATCTTTAACAAATCGAGCAATACCCGTCATAGCCGATAATAATGTGGCATCGGTAAAGGCTCTTGGTGGCTGGGTTTCTTTACTCAGCAATTCAGTATCAACACATTGCACAGTTTCCCCCTTTTTAACCAATTTAGTTAATAACCCATTGGTTTCATTATCATCTGCATCAGTTTGGTAGTTTTTATTCCTAAATAGAATCTTCCAACCCTCATCAAGCATTTGGTTTGCTTTAGCAATAAATTTCCCTCCTTGAATATCAACATCAATTTGCAATTCGGCATATTTGTAAGCAGGATAAAATTGTGCTAAATATTGCGTTGCAATAACTTGATAAACCGCCTTTTCGTTATCGCTCAAATTTGTCATTTTAGTTTTGCGTAATGTTGGGATAATAGCATGATGTGCTTCGACTTTTTTATTATTCCAAGCTTTGGAACGCAAAGTAAAACTTGCCTGCTCAATAGCAGTTTGAAGCTCAGGGCAATTATTTTCAATAGCAGACTTAACGCCCATAATTTGTTTTAAATGATCTTCAGGTAGAAAGCGACAATCTGATCTTGGATAAGTAATTAATTTGTGCTTTTCATATAACGATTGACAAATGTCGAGTACATCTTGCGCACTTAATCCATTTTTCCTAGCCATTTCAATTTGCAGTGCCGATAAATTAAATGGCATGGGAGGCGCCAACTCTTTCTTTTTGTTGCTAACTTTATCAATTGTTCCTGGTTTACCTTTTATGCGTTGACAAACATTTTCAGCCAACTTTTTGACTAATACTCGCCCTTCTTCATCTTGATAAGGTGCACAGGCTTCGCTTGGTTGCCATTTTGCCTTAAATGTTTCATTGTCTTTGGTTTGTAATACAGCAAACACTTCATAAAAAGGTTTAGGTACAAATTGCGCTATCTCTAAATCACGCCTAACCACTAACCCTAAAATAGGTGTTTGTACTCGCCCAATTGATAATACACCTCGATAACCGTTTTTTTGTCCAACAATAGTACAAAGCCGGCTCATATTAATGCCATAAAGCCAATCCGCTCGAGCTCTTGCCAATGCAGAGGTTGATAAAGGAATAAAATCTTGGTTATTGCGTAATTGTTGCAATGATTTTTCAACAGCGCTCGCATTTAAATCACTAATTAAACATCGCTGTATAGCTTTGCGTTTGCTCGGCGATAATTGGCAATAATTTAAAACTTCATCCACCAATAATTGTCCTTCTCTATCGGGGTCACCGGCATGTACAATTTGATCGGCAGAGTTAATTAGATCGACCAAAATATTAAATTGTTTTTTTGTATTGTCTTTTGGCATTAAGATCCATTTTTCAGGCACTATAGGTAAATCACTCATCACCCATTTTTTATATTTAGGATCATAAATTTCTGGTGTAGCTTGCTCTAAAAGATGACCAATACACCAGCTAACAATATCACCATTACTTGCTTTAATAAAACCATTGCCTTTTTGGTGAGGTTTAGGCAATACATCAGCAATAGCTCTAGCTAAGCTGGGTTTTTCAGCAATAAATAAACGATAAGAATGATTAGATCGCATAACAATGATTATTCATTAAATATTTCAAGCAATATACGCTTCATAAAGGAGAGTATCTAATGTATAGTCCAACAATGTAGCCACATTCATCAATAGAAAATTATACAATCCCCAGCTTGGTAAAAAAACGCAAACAAAACAAATTAAAATTAACTTTTCGCAATTAGTTTTTTGCTGGTTGTTAAATAAAGGCTTAATAATATCCTTATCACTAACTGTATAAACGCTCATAACCTTTTATCCATTTTTTGTAAAAATGTGACCACAATTACCACCACTTTTTATATTTAAGCCAAATAG
Organism: Gilliamella sp. Nev5-1; assembly: GCF_001690895.1. Taxonomy (NCBI): domain Bacteria; kingdom Pseudomonadati; phylum Pseudomonadota; class Gammaproteobacteria; order Orbales; family Orbaceae; genus Gilliamella; species Gilliamella sp. Nev5-1. The sequence goes on from NZ_LZHO01000066.1 coordinate 6,942, forward strand.
CCGAAGCAATACAAATAACAACAAGCAGTAATATTAATCCAATAAAAGACCATTCTTGTTGGCTAAAAGGAATACCCGCTAAATTGACGCCAAGTAAACTAGTTAAAAATGTAATCGGCGTAAATATAATGGTAAATAGTGACATTAAGTAAATTCGTTTATTGGTTGATTCAGCCAAGAAACTATTAATTTGCTCCATTATTGAAGCTAACCGCAATAAACAGCTATCTATGTCAGATACATAATGGTTTTGCTGATTGGAAATATCGTGTAACCGTTGACGATCGTTATCATCAATCCATGAAATTCTTTCAGTCGAAATTTTTACAAAAATATCACGTTGCGGTGATAACAACCGACGTAAAACGATCAATTGTTTACGTACACGGCCTATTTCTTTATATGAAAATATCCGTTGGTTAAGAACTAAATCTTCTAGCCTGATGATTTTATTATGAGTACTATTAAAAGATAAATTCACTTGATCGCTAATTAAATCAGATATTTGAATTAACCAATCAGCAACATCCACAGGTCCAATGCCTTTATCTAAATTGTCTTGCAGCTGAGAAATGGCGCCAATTTTTTGATGTCGGGTTGAAATAATCATGTTATCGGTGATATAAAAACGGAAAGTCACAATAGGATCTGGAAGTTCATTTGGAATAAAATTCACCCCTTTTAAAACCACTAAAATCCCCGACTCAAAACGGATTTCTTTAGATATTTGGTTCGATTTTATCAATTCGTTTTTGATCAAATCAGGAACTAAATGGGTGGTATTAATCCAATTAATGGTTTCTTGCTTAGCAAAATCTAAATGAATCCAAAATGGCTGTGTAACTGAAGGAACACTTTGTTCATTAAGTGGCATTGCTTTGCCTTTACCATCTAGCTGGCAACTAAAAGCCGGTTTAGCATCTAAGAGATGTGAAACAGAAATAGAACTGGTACTATTTTGATTAGTCATAACCGCCCCCATTTGTTATTTTTTCAAATTATATACTGAATTTAGCTTAAAATGGAGTAACCAATTAGAGTTTATTTATTTTGTTTAACGCATTAAATAAATTTGAGGTACACAAGCATTATCTGGATGAGGATAAATCCCTAATTCTACCTTATACCAACGGTTAATATTTTCTGCGGTTAAAACATCTTTAGGTATACCTTGTTTAACAAGTTTTCCTTGATTAATTAATAAGATCTTATCAGCATATAATGCAGCTAAATTCAGATCATGCAAAACACAGCATACGGCTAATTGTTGTTCGCAAGCCAGTTTCTTTAATAATCTTAAGGTTTGTTGCTGGTGATATAAATCAAGTGCCGAAGTGGGCTCATCTAAAAAGAGCAGTTTTTCAGTTGGCTGTACTTGCCACAACTGCGCTAAAACTCTAGCTAACTGCACGCGCTGTTGTTCTCCACCAGATAAGTTACGATAATCTCGATTTGCTAGTTTTAAACAATCTGTTTGCTGCATAGATTGTTCTATTGCTATATCAAAATCAGTTTTTCCATATGGCGAACGCCCCATAGCGACGACCTCTTTTACTTTAAAAGGAAACGTCAATGGGTTATGTTGTAGCATTACCGTGCGAATTTTAGATAATTGCTTTTCTGACCATTGTGACAACGGTTTATTTAATAAATAACACTCTCCTGATGATGGCTTTTGGTAACCTGTTAACAAACGCAATAGTGTTGATTTTCCTGCTCCATTAGGTCCAATAATAATGGTAATTTTGCCCACTTCTATAGTTAAAGAGATATCATTAATTAAAGTGTGATTTGCATAATTAAAAGTTAAATGTTGAGCAGTTAGCATCATTAAATTCCATCTATTATTTATGCCTTAAAATTAACCATAGAAAATAAGGCCCACCAAGTAAACTAGTAAATAACCCAACTGGAATTTCAGTAGGAGCAACTAACGTTCGGGCAAAAGTATCCGCCAATAATAATAAACAGGCTCCACCCAACGCAGAGGCCGGTAATAACCATCGATGATTAGCTCCCATTTGTAATCGAATCATGTGAGGAACAACTAAACCAACAAAAGCAATTATGCCACTAACTGCAACTGAGGTACCAATTAGTACTGCACAGAGTAATAATAGGTATCGTTTTATTCGTTGTACATTGATGCCCAAATAATGAGCATCTTCATCGCCAAGTTGAAGAAGATTCAGTGCATGCGATAACTTAAAAATACCAAGTAAAGCGGGAAAAATGAGTGATACCGCAACTAAAACCAAATCCCACGAACCTTTACCTAAATTGCCCATTGACCATAATGAGAGCTGACGCAATTGGATCTCATCACCAATATAGCTCAAGCATCCCATTATTGCGCCAATAATGGCATTTATGGCCACGCCTAACAAAACCATTTTTGCTAAGTTACATTGTGAATTTAAGCTATAAATATAAATTAACAAACAAATCAGTAAGCTACCTGCAAAAGCAGCAAACATTTTACCGTAAAGCATCATAATAGATGGAAATATTGCAGGAAATAAAATAGATAGTCCCACCATTAAAGCAGCACCACTACTAATGCCCAATAGACCGGAATCGGCTAATGGATTTCTAAACAGCCCTTGCATTACCGCACCAGAACTAGCTAAAGCCATACCAACAACAACAGCTAACATAATGCGAGGCATACGGACATTAAGCCAAATATGCCATAACGGATCGTCAAATTGTAGGTTAATTAAATGGGTAATGGATAAATTTAATGCGCCAGAACTAGCCGAGAATATAATAAGCACCAATAGTAGACCAATTAACCCCCATAATAATGAACGATGACGATTGTTTTGCACCCATTAACCTCTTTTATATCTTGAATGACTCATATTATTTAGCTAATTAATAAGTTATTGTTAAACTAGGGTCAACAACACTATAAGCACAATTACCAAATTCGTGATTAGCGATTTTATCAATAATTATTTTTGCTAAATCAATGCGATGAATAAACCCATGTACTTCTTGTTGATAATAGCATTGGGCATTTTGAGTCATTTCACCATCACGCAAACCTCCAGGCCTTAAAATTAAAAAATTTAATTTACTGGTTTGTAACCAAGTTTCAGCTAACGATTTTTCTCGTACTGCATGACCAAAAGCCTGTTTTGCCCTCGCTGATAAAGTTGCCCATGAGTCACCACATCCTAATGAAGTGACTAAAACCATCTGTTTTATGCCTGTTTGCTCGGCACAATCAATAATAATACGCTGGGCCTGATAATTCCCAGTTTCCCCACCTAAGGTTGAAACAATTGTTGAATCAGTACCAGCTAAATCACAAAGTTGTTTAACCAGCACGCGATCAGTTGCATCACCGACATAGGTTTCAATGCCTTGATTGACTAATTGCTTAGCAAAAGTATTATCACGAGCTAATGTAATACAATGCCAATCTGGATGGCTTTGTTTAACTAGTTGTAAAACTTGATAACCAGTTCCTTGTTTAGGGCTGACGCCAAAGATTACTAGTGTTTTCATTGTATTAACATCTTAAAGTTAATTAATCCGATTAGCTAATGCTCTGAATTTTTCTAGCTGTTCTGCTTTAAGTTGATGTTTTTCGTCACGACCAACAAAGATTTTAAACATCGCTTGTCCCATATGATTAAGAAATATCATCGACGCAGTAGACATTTTCATAAATTTACGTTCAATAAAAGCAATGTATTGGCAATGCTCCGCCTTGATATGGCCACTTAAACCTTTTTGGTGTCGTAAATTAAAATATTTATGGCTATGCGTCCCTAAGGGTAACTCACCAGAAATTTCAGCAATAACATCCCCCGTATGGATTAAAAACAATACTTCTCCCCAAGTTGCTATTTCTTCCCAAATGGTATCAAAATGGCTGCCATCGACAATTTTTGCTCTGGGTAAAGCCTGAATGACTTGCGTCAATGTAACATGATGATCTTGAGCAATCTTTTCTAATACTTCCTCGGGGTGGGTTTGCATATATGCAGCTAAATTAGCTAAATGGTTTTGTTTATCTGTCATAATAATATCCTTTAATTACGAAGTTTTAATGTGGATCTTTTGCTTGCTTAATAGCGGAATGAGACATCATTTGTTGGCTACCAGTCGTTCGTTTTTCTTGCGCCATTTTTTGTTGTAATTCAATATATTCTGGATTATTGAGTTGTAATAATAACTGCTGTAAAGCTTGCAAGATATTGCTTGACCAAAATCGCCCAGATAATGTCAAAAGCAGGCAATGATCTGTATTTTGTAGAAGCCCTACTTGATGCCATTGATTGATTAATGGTTCAAACAATTGATAGTGCTGTGTTAATTGCGTCAAATCAATTCGCCCTTTTTCAATACCTGCTTGTAATTGATATAACCATTCACCTATTAATGGTTTACCTGTTAACATCATAATTGGCTTTTTACCTTGATCTAATTGGGTGTAATACTGATTTAAATCTCGATGGATCATAAAAGATTGACCACCTAACCGCCCACCAGCACAAGAGCCGAAAGCAAAGAAATTCGAACCTTGTTTAATTAAAAAATTATATAAATTTCGTTCACGGCTAGTTTTAGCCCAATGTGCATTAGTTAAATGAACCCAACCTTGTTTAGCAAAAAATTCAGCACCTTGATGATAAAAACGACACTTATCAGTGACAGACGGTATTTCAATACGTTTATTTTCAACACCTTTAGCAAGTGGTGTTGTAGGCAATAAATTAAGGGAATAAAGATCAATGCCATCTAATGGCAAATTATTAGCAATATCTAAATCTCGTTGCCATGTTTTAGGGGTTTGATCGGGTAAACCAAACATTAAATCACACACTAAAGCAACACTATCTCGTGCTGCTATGCGTTCAAAGTTTTTAATGATTTGTTCTTCAGTTGATGCTCGCCCTAACCTTTGTCTAATTTGAGTATTAAAGGTTTGTACACCTATAGAAAAACGATTAGCACCAGCTTGAATATAGCTATCAACATGTTCATCATCAAAATCAGAAATGCGCCCTTCAATCGTAATTTCACAATCAGGTGCCAAAGGAGCGTGCTGTTTAAAATAACGAATTACTCTGGCTATTTGCCTACTAGCCAAAGCCGAAGGTGTGCCTCCACCAAAATAAATGGCATGAATTGGAGCAGATTGCATCGCTTTATTATCTATTTCAAGCGATATTTCTTTTAATAAATAATCGATATAGGTTTCAGTATTAAACTTCCGTAATGGGTTTTGATAAAAACCACAAAACTGACAATGAATATCGCAAAAAGGAATGTGAATATAAATTAAACGTTTTTTATCTCTAAGTGATGTCGTTTGAATAATTTCCCATTGCTGCTCAATTTCTAATGAAGATAATGGCAAACTAGCTTGTAAAGGCATTACTGCCCAGCGATTTTTAAATGGCAACGTCGTATTTTCAGCATAAAAAGTGCTAACATCTAATGTTTTCATACTAGCTATTCTTGTACAAATAAAACACGCAGATTAAATAATAATTATTATCATTTAGCAACTTTTTTTATTTAAATTTTTATATCCAATTGATATTTAAAATAAATTTTCACATTGAGTAATTAAATAATAATTTTTTAATAAATAATAAATTTATTTTAATAATTAATAAGTTAAATTTAAAACAGCTCAAATATTGCTATATTATATTGATAATGGTTATCATTTTCATTATAGTAAATAACTTCTGTCCAATGCCGAATGATAGGAACTACATAATGAAAAAATTTATAAAGAAATTAAGCGTAATTCTGTTTCTTTTTTCTTTAATCAACCTTATGAATTTAAGTTTTGCAAATGAAAGAATTGTTATTGCTGGCGGCTCTTTAACCGAAATTGTATTTGCGCTGGGGGCTGGTGATCAAGTTGTAGGGGTAGATAAAACGAGTAGTTATCCAAAATCGGTAAAACAACTTCCACAAATTGGTTATTGGAAATTGCTAAATATTGAAGGCATCTTATCGCTAAAACCCTCGTTATTTATTACATTAAGTGATGCCGAGCCTAAAAACGTAATAAGTCAGGTTAATCAAGCTAAAGTCGATGTGCTTTCATTGCAACGTGTTCCTGGAACTATTGATTTACTTTATTTAAATATTACAAAAATTGCGGATAAATTAAATAAACAAAGTGAAGGGCAACAGTTAATCAATAGAATAAAAAACAATCTAATCCAAATCCAAGACAAAATTGCCAATCAACCCAATAAAGCAAAAGTGCTATTTTTGATGAGCATGGGAGGAACAAATTCAGTAGCAGGGAAAAATACTACTGCTGATGCCCTTATAACTATTGCTGGAGGTGAAAACCTTGCTACACATACCAGTTACAAAACGTATACCCCCGAATCGTTAATAGCAATGAACCCTGAAGTTATCGTATTAAATAATCATTCTATCGAACAGTTGGGTGGTATGGAAAAACTAAACACTATTGCAGGAATTACTCAAACAGCAGCTTTCAAAAATCATCGTATTATTACCATAGACGATAGTTACCTGTTTGGTATCGGCCCAAGAGTTGATGAAGCTGCCAAAATACTTTATCAACAATTTTACCCATAATGATTTACCCCAAAAAATAACATAATGATTACTATAAATTGATACTAAATTAAAGTGAAGCAAGTGCAGTACATTATTTAGATTATTATATTTGAAAGGTTTAAAATGCTTAACGTTACTCATTTAAAAATATCTAGTACACTAGCTTTAGGCTTAACATTAGGAATACCTGCCATTGCAGCAGACAATAACACCAACCAAACGCATGATGATGTAATGACAGTCACAGCGCATGAAACAACTAAAAAACCGGGCACCAATAAAGAAATATCGGAGCAAGACATTAGGCGCAACGGCGGAACCAATTTTGGTACAATAATGCGTTATCAACCACTGATTTCTGCTCTTGGTAATATTTCTGGCTCAGGAAGTGGTAAAAGTAGTTGGGATCGTGGTGGCTTTACTGGCTATAATATCCGCGGCTTAGATGCCAACCGCATTTCAATCGACATTGATGGTATGCCTTTACCTATAGCCCAAGGTAGGGTCAATTCTGTAGGTCGTGCTGGCTTTGGTTCTTATGGTATTGGTCGTGATTATATTGATACCTATATGTACAATAAAATCGATATTCAATCAGGCGCAACATCAGTTAGTAATCCCAATAATGCCCTTGGTGGTTCGGTTTCATTTCAAACTAAAACTGCCAGTTACTATTTATATCCAGGAAAAACAAGCTATTTTGGTTTCCAAAATAATTATGACAGTACTGACAAAAGTTATCATCAAGGTTTAACCATAGCTGGAGGTGATGATGAGCTAAATGGTATTTTAGTATTAAGCCGCCATGATGGCAAACAAACACGGAATCATGGTGATTCCATCAACAGTTATCCCGAAAACTGGCATTCAAATTCAATCCTATCAGGATTTGGCTGGCAAATAACCGAAGAGCATTTACTCAATACGACCGTTGATTATAACAGCAAAACTAAAAATTCTCATTATAATACATGGGACAAATACGGTAAAAAAATAGAATCATTTGATCACCAAAAAAGCAAAAATAACCGTTTTAACTTAGCAATAAAAGAATTATGGAAACCAACCAATATTAGTTGGATCGACTCATTAACTACCCAATTAAATTATCAACGTACCCACGTTTATGATAATACGGATTTACAACACACAACTCAAGGTAAATTTAACACTCAAACGCACTATAATACTAAAGCCTATAACTTTATTACAACATTATTAAAAAGTTATGAAAATCAAAAAATAAGTGCAGGTTTAAATGCTAACTGGAGTCGGGATGAGTCGCCATTTTATACTTCAGCTAAATCACAGTATGGCAGAATTTTCCCCGATGGAGATTACACAAAACCTCAAGCAGATAGCTGTAGTTATCAATTAGGGGGATTTCTTGAAGATCGTATAAGTTTTACTGTCAATTACAGCAATAACTTCTATTTAATCCCTAGTGCTAGAGCAATATATCAAAACACCAAACCTCGTAATTTGCAAAACATGGCAGTTACTAATATAAATGCTAACCAGTTAGGTAAACAATATAATCGTAATAGTGACTTTAAGGTATTGCCCTCTATAGCATTTATGTATGATATTAATCCTGATTTAATAACTTACCTCCAATATAAACGTGGCGCACAAATGCCTAATCAAAATCAATTATATGGATCTTATTTAGCTCATAGCCAAATGTATGTACTGGTTGGCGATTCGAACCTTAAAACCGAAACCAGTGACAATTTTGAATTAGGCTTAAAAGGACAGCCAACATCAGGAGTGACATTATCAACCGCCGCTTTTTATAATAAATATAAAAAATTCATTGCGTATTCTCGTTATAAAAAGAATTTTGTCGGAGTCGGTAATCGTATTGTTTATCAATCAGAAAATAGAGATAAGGCCTATATTTATGGCGCAGAACTAAGTAGCGAATTTAATATCGGCACATGGATTGAATCAGCCAATGGGCTAAGTGCCAGATTGGCAATTGGCTACAATCAAGGTAAATCAAAATCAAGTTATTTAGGCGATAAATATATTGAAATGGATAGCATTGCTCCGCTAAAGAGCACCATTGGCCTAGCATGGGACAATCCAAATCAAGACTATGGTTTAGCATTAATTGCCACCTTCCAAAAAGGCAAAAAAGCTGAAAATACAGCTCGTGAAACTTACAATAATGACAGCAAACCAATCAAAGCCGCTACAGATGATTATTTTAGAGTTGCAGGACACGGCATTGTGGATCTGACTGGTTATGTCAATATCACTAAGAATGTAAAATTAAGCGGTGGCATCTATAATCTTACCGACCAAAAATATTGGGATTATCTAAGTAACAATAAATTATACAAAACATCAAACTATAAATATCTAGAAATGTTCACCGCACCCGGTAGGACATTCCAGTTAGGTATGGATATTGATTTTTAACTAACAATATAAATAATGAAAATATCCTTTTTTAAAGAGAGGATATTTTCATCTAATATGTACATTTGGCTCATCTAACTTTGACTAATTAACAAATATCTCACGCAGGCAAATTTCCTCAATATAGCTAAATTTAATAATAAAAATACAATTGTTAAGTTATAGAAAATAAATATCACATGTAATTATTACATGTGATATTTACATGTGATGTTTTTATGTTAATATAAACCCTATTGATAATTAAAATAAACACAAAATCAACATATGAAAAAAACAAAAGAGGCCAAAGGCTCTGCATTTTACCAACAACAATATAGAAAACGCTTGCGTGAACAAGGCCTAATAAAAAAAGAAGTTTGGATTTTACCTGAAAATGCAACTCAGTTACTCGAAATTGAAAAACAGTTTCGCCTACCTATAGACAATAGCACATGCTTTAACAATATACAGGAAAGCAATAAAATGAAAAAAAATGAAGTTTGGTCAATTACAAATCTTTATCAAGCTTTGCGTGACTCAGAATTATCTAAGCAAGGTTTTGCCACTATTGAAGTCATCGATGGCGTTGATGCTTGTTTGCATATAACCATGCATGAATATGGCGATCTACCTCTATTTTTAAGTGCTTCTAATCAACAAATTATTATTGAGGCTCTACTTTGGCCTGTTGATATTGTCAAACACACAAATCAATTTAATGAAGAAATATTATGTACTAGAAAACTATTCCCATTATCGACTATTGCAATTGAAAAAACAGGAGATGGGGTATTAAATTATATTATGTACGGAGCTTTAAGTGCGTCTTCATTATTAAGCAACATCATTTATGAATTAGAAACTTTATCAGATAATGTCATTAAAGCTACCGAAGCATATGAACATTATATTAACATTAACAATATTGAATCAAAATAGTTAACAAGGAGATTAACAATGGCTATCTTCAAAAAGCTTATTACCGCGCTTCGTGGTAGTGTTAATGAAGCCGGCGAAGCGATTATTGATGCGCAAGCTATACGAATATTAGACCAAGAAATTCGCGATGCTGACGTTGAATTAAAACAAGCTAAAGAATCTTTAGCAAGCATACTTGCGCAACAAAAATTAGCCGATAAAGAAGTTGAAAAAATTCAAGCTGAAATAACTGAGTATGAAAATTACGCCATCAAAGCATTAGAAAGCAATAATGAAAAATTGGCCTTAGAAGTCGCTGAAAAACTTTCGGTTCTTGAAAAGAAGTACACAGTTAATAAAGAGCAAGCAACTTATTTTGCCGATAATGTGAAAAATCTACGACAAACAATATTGCAAACAGAAATTAATATCCGTAATCTTAAACAACAAGTAGATATTGTAAAAGCAACAGAAAGTGTGCAAAAGGCACAATCTGCTATTGCTCAGCGTTATGGAAATTCAACAACAAAACTACAAACAGCCTTAGACTCTCTTGAGCGAATAAAAAAACGACAAGAAAAAACATCTGCCACTATTGAAGCAAAAAAAGAATTATTGGGATCTGAAGCTCAAGATTCGCTTGATCGTAAACTTGAAGAGGCAGGAATAAAATCGAGCAATCAAAGTGCCGAAGCAATCTTAACTAGGTTAAAAGAAAAACAAATTAATTAAATTTTTTAAGTTTTACTTTTTTTAGTTACAATAACCGTTAAAAATATAATAATTAGAAAATTGTAATAACTATTTAAAATATAAAGGAAATATAATGGAGCTTTTTTGGGGGATATTTTTTTCTTTTCCCGTTGTTATTTTTAGCGCCTTATTAACACTTTGCGTTATGTATTGGTTAACTGCTGCAATTGGCATTTTAAGTGTTGATTGTTTAGATATAGCGATTAACGTAGAGGATATAGCTACCGAGCCATCATCTGGATTTGGTGGCTTATTATTGAAATTTGGTTTTAATGAAGTACCGCTCACATTAGTTATTACCTTAATTTCATTATTCGGATGGTCAATTAGTTATTTTAGTTTCCGATTTTTTATATTACCGCTATATAACGATGTTTTGCTTTATTTTATTATAGGAGCAGTTTTTTTTGTTATTTCACTAATCACCGCTGTTTACCTTACTGCATTTGTCATAAAACCTATTCGCCCCATTTTCACAAAACTAAATTTAACTCATGATCATAAATCATTATTAGGACAAATTGTTCAAATACGATCCAGTATTGTAAATAACATTAAAGGAGAAGCTATTTATGAAGATGGCGGAGCGGGATTAATTTTACAAGTTAGAAGTGACGAAACTTATCAATTTAAGCGTGGAGATAAAGCAGTACTGCTACGCTATGATATGGCCAACAATTTCTATGAAATCATTAGCATTGAAGAATTTAACGGATAGTCAGAGTTCAATTTTTGGAGAAAAATAAATTATGCATATAAATACTGATACAATAATATTTTTTTTTATAACAATAGGAATTATCTTTTTAGTTATAATAGGTTTTTTCTTATTATTTAAAGCTTTTTATATTAAAGTTCCTCAGGGTACAGCACTTATCGTTAATGATATGACCTCAAAACCCAAAGTGCACTTTACAGGGGCCTTAGTTTACCCTGTTATCTATAAAAAAGAATTTATGAAAATTTCATTGATTACTTTTGATGTAGAGCGTCGTGGTAAAGATGGTTTAATTTGTAAAGATAATTTACGTGCAGATATCTGTGTTGCTTTTTATTTACGCGTTAACGAAACGACTGAAGATGTGTTAAAAGTAGCTAAATCTATTGGTGTAGATAGAGCTTCAGATCAAAAAGCAGTAAGTTCACTCTTTAGTGCAAAATTTTCAGAAGCGCTAAAAACCGTCGGGAAACAATTCGAGTTATCAAAACTGTTTGAAGATCGCATGAACTTTCGTGAACGCATTATTGATGTTATCGGAAAAGATCTAAATGGTTATGCTTTAGAAGATGTTGCTATCGATTATTTAGAACAAACGCCAATAAAATCTCTTGATCCTGATAATATTTTTGATGCTGAAGGGATTAATAAAATTACATCCATTACAGCTGTTCATAAAGATGAAACTAACAAACGAGAAAGAGATCTTGAACTCGCATTAAAAAAGAAAGATACCGAAACAATTGAAGCAAAACTTGAACTTGAACGACAACAAGCAGATGCTGAAGCAAGACAAAAAAGAGAAATCGAAACAATTCGAGCACGTGAAGCGGCTGAAACGCTAAAAGTACAAGAAGAAGAGCGTTTGAAAGCAGAACAAGCTAGAATTCAATCACAACAAGAAATTGAAGTACGAGAAGAAAATCGTTTACGTGAAGTCGAAGTTGCACAACAAAACCGCTTAAGAGCTATTGCAATAGAAGAAGAGCGAGTTGAAAGAGCACGTTCACTTGAAATTGTTGCTCGTGAACGCGAGGTTGAATTGCAACGTATTGAAAAAGATAAAGTACTTGAAGAAGAAAAAAAGCTTATTGCCAATGTAATAAGAGAACGTGTTGCTGTTGAAAAAACAGTTGCAGTCGAAGAAGAAAACATTAAAGAAGTACGTGAAGTTTCAAAAGCAGATCGTGAAAAACAAACAACGATTATTGAAGCAGAAGCAAGAGCTGAACAAGAGTTAGTCAAGCAAGTTAAGCAAGCAGAAGCTGACGAACAAGCATCAAAACACCGCGCTATTGAAATTAGCACAATGGCACAAGCTGAACTTGAAGCAGCAGCTAAGCAAGCCGAAGCGAAAAAACAATTAGCACAAGGTATTGAAGCTGAAGAAGCGGCAATTGGTCTTGCTGAAGCAAAAGTACGTAAAGCACGAGCAGAAGCTGAAGAGAAAGAAGGATTAGTCAAAGCAAATATCACAGCAGAAACTTTATTAGCAGAAGCAAAAGGTAACCAAGAAAAAGGATTATCAGAAGCAAAAGTCATTGAAGCTAAAGCTGTTGCAATCGAGAAACAAGGCTTAACAGAAGCGAAAGTACTTGAAGAAAAACTTTCAGCACAAGCTCGTGGTGATGAACGAATCGGTTTAGCTAAAGCATCGGCAACAAAAGAGCAAGGTCTTGCTGAAGCACTAGTAATACGTGAACGTTTAACAGCTGAAGCTAGTGGTTTAGTTGAGAAATTCCAAGCTATGGGCACAATGAGCGAACAATCTCAACACCATGAGGAATTCCGTTTGGCACTGGAAAAAGGATTTGAACAAGCTATGGCTGCTATTACTGCCAATAAAGAAATTGCAAGAGAGCAAGCAGATGTTCTTGCTGCAGCATTTAGTAAAGCCAATATCGAAATTGTGGGCGGTAACGATAACTTCTTTAACAGCTTCTCTAAAGCAATTAGTGTTGGTAAAGCTATTGAAGGAACAGTTAATCAAAGCCCTGTCCTTCAATCTGCTTTGCAATCAGTGTTATCACGCTTATCAGGTGATAAGCATGTTGATCTAAAAGAAACATTGCAAAATACTGATTTAAAAGCACTAGCAAAACAATTTCTATCTACAGAAAATGACAATAAATAAGGAACATGTTCTTCGATAGTTATTAATTTGGCTTATCGCTATCATCTGTTTTCGGTAGATAATACGTTTCTACCGAAAACAATAAGCTTTTCTGTATAATCATAATGAGTTAAAAATGTCAGAAATACAACAAGATATTGAAAAACAAACAACATTAGATAAAGCAGTTGCCGAAGGCGGTGCTTATGAAATTCTTCGTAAACGTCTAACATCATTAGGGCAAGAGCTTAACCAAAAAACAGAAACATTAAATCAACAACGGCTTTCTGAATTCGGTAAAAGCGATATGTCAATTACCGCGCGAATTCGTATAAGAACTGAAAATAACTGTATAGCAAGAGATATTGTTCGTTTTGGTGATTGGCTATTATTTGGCTATAACGTTTTTTTAGGGTTAAAAAAAGAAACCAAAATTGAAGATGTCTTTTCTCTTTATCAGCTTATCGACCGTGATGGTAATTACGAAGCAGATCCTGTTGCTCTTTCTGGTACCTTCTTAAACATTGATCGATTTGTTCAAGATTTTAATGAACTTTATACTTATTATAAAAATGCTCAGTTATTACAACTTGTTGAACGAGATGGTAAGTTACTAGCTAGCTTCCAAATTGGTGAACGGGTAAGTGATATTCGCGTTTTTCGGTGGTCTATATCAACCGATAAAAAAAATATTAATTATATAGATAACCGTGGTGAACGAGATATAGCCCTTCCACCTGCTTATGATTTTGAATGGCAAGAGACCACGCGTGAAAATATTATTAATGGACGATTTCCACATGTTAATGTGTTAGATACTGTTTTTGTTGAAACAATTGGTGGTGATTTAACAATAAAATGTGAAAATAACACTAACGATGGGCTTGGAATTTACCGCGAAGATGTCATCGATAAAAATCAATCCATTAATGACGCTAAAATAGAATATGCTAAAGTAGGATCATTGATTCTACTAAAAGTATTACCTTATCGCGAAGATAATTGGCGGTACTTAGTCTATAATACGCTAACACAACAAGTCCAACGAATTGATTTTATTGGTCAAGCTTGTATCCAACTCCCAGAAGATCATGGAATTATTTTCCCTGGTGGTTACTATTTACAAAATGGCGAATACAAAACATTTGATCAATCAATGTCAGGAATGCGTTTTAGACGTATCAGACGTTCACCTAATGGCGAAGATGTTTTATATATATTTTATGATCCAACATCTGGTCGATTAGCATTATTTAACTATAATATGATTGAACGTAAACTCAATAGCCCTATTTTAGGTCATGGTTATGCTGTTTTTGAAGATGGTAGAATGGTTGTGTTCGAGGGAGAAAGTAACGAACCAACTCGGGTCCATCCAATGCAAATATGGCAAACACCATTTTATAGTGATGAATTTGCTGCAAAACAACCAACAAATAATAGCTTTTTAGGTAGAATTGGCAATGCTGAACTAGTTCGAGGCATCTCAGATCTTTATTTTATTGCTCGTGAAATTGACAACCAATCAGTATCATCCCAACTATACAGCAAATTAAGTGAAGACACTAAAAAACTTTTTGATACCTACTTTTGGCTAAATGACGAGAAAAATTTACCTTTTACACCAATTCTTCGTAATATTTCGCAAACAAGCGAATTAGTACTTGATGAATATGAAAAAGTTGAAAGTATACGCCGCCAATCAAATAGCGCTATGCGCGAAGCGATTTCAAATCAACAAGATCTATTAGCAAAATTATATCCTGATAGTTGGAAAGAAACTCAAGAATATGTCGATGCCCTGAATGCAATCAAAATGCAATTAGGTAGTCTTGTCACTTTAAGAACTTACCGTTATATCGATTTAGATCAAATCGATATAATGGAAGATGAACTTAAAAAACGCCAATCTATCGTTTATTTAGCCACAGCAGAATTTCTAGGTAGTGAACAAGCCTTAGAGCCATTCATATCAAAAATTGATGACATTGAAAATGACATTGCGAAAGCAGATTCTGTCGCAAAACTCAGTAAGCCAGCAAAAATGGCTGATGATATGTCTAATGATTTAGATATGCTATCGCAATTAATGGCATCATTAAAGTTTGATGATGTCACATTGCAAACAAAAATCATTGAATCAATTGCAGAAGTTTATTCAAAACTTAATCAAACCAAAGCAAGAATAAACCAAAACCGAAAAAATTTTTCGAGCACTGAAATGGTCGCCCAATTTGGCGCTCAATTCAAACTATTTAGTCAAAGTATAGCCAATGCACTAGGGCTTGCTACGACACCTGAAAAATGTGAAGATGAGCTCTCTAGGCTGTTAGTTCAATTAGAAGAACTGGAAAATCAATTTAGCGAAAGTGAAGAGTTTTTAAATGATATCTTAGCAAAGCGTGAAGAAATATTAGAATCGTTTGAAACACATAAGCAAGCTCTTCTAGAAGACAGAGCTAGACGCAGTGAAGCACTACAGACCGCAGCGCAACGAATTTTAGATAGCATACCAAGAAGAACCGCAAAGTTTTCAGACCAAACAGAACTCAATGCTTTTTTTGTTGCTGATCCTTTAGCCCAAAAAATTCGTGAAATCGTCGAAAAACTAAGAGCACTATTTGATAATGTTAAAGCAGACGATATTGAATCCCGATTCAAAAGCGCACAAGATCAAGCAATCCGCGCTTTACGTGATAAATCAGAAATTTTTGAATCAGGCGGTAATGTCATAAAACTTGGGCCAAGACATAAGTTTAGTGTCAATACACAGGAACTTGATCTAACAGTCGTACCTAAAGCAGACCATCTATATTTACAATTAACGGGTACCGATTATCAAGAAAAAATAGAACATCCTAAACTAGAAAGCTACAAACCATTTTGGACAATTTCATTAGAATCAGAATCACCTACAGTCTATCGTGCAGAATATCTTGCTTATTCAATTATTAATTCTGCATTAAAAAAAGATGATGAATTAACTTATGAAAAACTCACTACGCAATTAAATCAACCTGAACTATTGAGTAAAACTGTTCGTGATTATGCAGCAATACGATATCGAGAAGGCTATGAAAAAGGCATTCACGATCATGATGCAGTAAAAATATTATTAAAAATTATTCCACTAGGTGAGATTGCAGGCTTACTACGTTATAATCCTTTAGCACGCAGTTTAGCTATGCTTTATTGGCATTATAATCAAAAAAATGACATCGCTAAGTTATGGCCTGAACGCGCTAAAACCTGTATGGATATTTACTCACTATTTGGACATGAAGAAGGTTTAAAAAATCTTCGTACAGAAATATTTGAAGAACTCAGTTTATTTCTACAAAAATATCCAATACAACATGATAATTATCATGTTAAACAGGCATCCGAATATTTAAGCTACATATTAGCCGAAACACCGCAACAATTTACATTAAGTAAATATAGCCAAATATTGTTTGAAGGATTAAAAACGCAATTAGAGCAATCTCACATGTGGGTGGACTTTAATCAATCACAAATAAACCTGATGACACGATTAGCAGATCGTTGGAATCTAATCGAAAGTTGGTTTAAAGGTCTATGCACCCTACCCCAGTATCAAAAATTTGTAGCTTATATTGCTGAAGCAACGATGCTATGTATATTAGATAAAGAAAACGGTATAACCTCAACAGTTAGCGAAGTTGACCTTGATATTACCGTTAATGATCTATTAGGCGAACATCCAAGCATTAAGCAAGGGCAATTAAATATAAATCTAGATGACTTCTTTAGTCGTATGCGTAAACAATCGCGTGTAGTAATTCCAGAATTTAAGCATTACCAAATGCTTCGCCAAGAAGTTTTAGAAGAACAACGTCATTTTTTACATCTTGAGGAATTTAAAGCAAAACCATTAAGTTCATTTGTACGTAATAAACTTATTAATCAAGTTTACCTACCAATTATTGGTGATAACCTAGCAAAACAAATGGGAACTGTAGGAGAAAGCCGTCGTACCGATTTAATGGGATTATTATTACTCATATCCCCTCCAGGTTATGGTAAAACAACCTTAATGGAATATATTGCCAACCGACTTGGTTTAATTTTTATGAAAATTAATGGACCTGCGTTAGGGCATAGTGTGTTATCTTTTGATCCTGAGCAAGCACCAAATGCAACCGCCCGTCAAGAACTTGAAAAGCTTAACTTAGCACTTGAAATGGGTAACAACGTTATGCTTTATCTTGATGATATCCAACACACCAACCCTGAGTTTTTACAAAAATTTATTTCACTATGTGATGGCTCTAGGCGTATTGAAGGGGTTTGGAAAGGAAAAACCAAAACGTATGATCTTCGTGGCAAAAAATTCTGCGTAATTATGGCTGGTAACCCCTATACCGAATCTGGCGAAGTTTTTAAAATTCCTGACATGTTGGCTAACCGTGCAGATATTTATAATTTAGGGGAAGTGCTTGGCGGAATGGATGAAGTATTTGCATCAAGCTATATTGAAAACAGCTTAACCTCAAATCCTATCCTTTCTCCTCTTGCCTTACGCGATCTTAATGATCTTTATCTATTAATCGATCATGCGCAAGGAAAGCCACTTAACACTAACGAGCTTAGTTATGCTTATAGCCAAGCCGAAATTAATGAAATTGTTGCCGTACTTCGTCATCTATTAAAAGTTCGTGAAGTAGTATTTAAAGTTAATCAACAATACATTATTAGTGCGGCACAATCTGATAAATATCGAACCGAACCTCCATTTAAGTTGCAAGGTAGTTACCGTAATATGAATAAACTTGCGGAAAAAATATCCTCAGTGATGAATGATGAAGAACTTAATCAGATTATTGAAGATCACTACCTTGGAGAAGCACAATTGCTTACTAATGGAGCAGAAGAAAATTTATTAAAATTGGCAGAAATCCGTAATGTACTTACCGAAGAACAGACAAAACGCTGGCAGCAAATTAAAACCGACTTTGTGCGCAATAAAGCACTTGGTGGCGATGAAGCTAATACAGGAGCTCAAATTGTTACACAACTTGCTGATCTAGTACAAAGCGTTCAAGCATTAAAGTTATAAAATAAAAAGCTTAAAAATAAGCATACCAATAGATCGATCTTTGGTATGCTTATCTGTATAAGCAACACCTTATCAAAATGGCTATATTGAACGATTTAATCGTACCTATCGTACTGAAGTACTCGATTTATATCTTTTTAACAACTTAGCGCAAGCAAGGAGAATAACCGAAGAAGGGTTAACGATTTATAACACCGAAAGACCACATGAGGCATGAAATAACATGACACCGCTTGAGTATAAAACACTAAAACAGGCAGCTTAATTTTCTACGTGAGTTGTGTACTAAGTTTGGGGTATTTACAGAAGGCTCTAAAACGACGTTGATTGCAACGACTATCACTCGTAAAATCCATTGACCAACATTCACCTTGTTTATTGGGAACCAATAACTTTTCTGGCTCCCGAGGTGGAATTCATTGTTTTCGTTTGGTTTTAAGATTCAGTTTTAACTCACAATACACCCGATAAACACGTTTATGATTCCAACGATATCCCAGCTTTCTGATTCGATTAAAACACTTAGGAAAGCCCCAGCGTAAATGTCGGTCTGTGATAGCATTCAACACCGAAACAATCACCGAATCATCCAGTAACTTAGGTTGATAATAGTAAGCTCAACGACTTAAACCAACAATGGCACAACTCATAGCAATAGTAACTGAATGATTTTTTTGTAGCGCCTATGCCCACGTTTTACGTACCTTTGTGGGCACTAAAGCTTTTTTATGATTTCTTCCTGGAGCTGTGATTTTAAACTTAGCTCAGCAAACATCTGTTTAAGCTTACGGTTTTCAGCCTCCAGCTCCTTTAAGCGTTTAATATCCGACGTTTCCATACCACCGTATTTTTCCCGCCATTTATAGAAAGTTGAATTACCCATGCCCTATTTACGACAGAGCTCCTTGACAGGAATACCCGCTTCAGCTTCTTTTAAAATAGCTACGATTTGATGTTCAGTCATTTTTTTCATAATTGAATCCCCTTTACTTTTATCATAGAGAATTTTCTACTTTTTTGCTGTACTATTTTAGGGGGTAGTTACACAGTAAGCTTACCGGCAGGAAGGATTACCCGTTACTTAGATAAACTGGCCGAATAT
>NZ_LZHO01000067.1:0-2022 GCF_001690895.1 Gilliamella sp. Nev5-1
AACAGTTTTTTTATAATCATCTATATTAATTGAAAATTTTTCACTGTATTTTCAAATCATTTTACAAAAGCTTATATAATGCTTTATTTTGGGTTGCTATGCTTATTTTATTATAGACCCTACATTTTTTATGTTATAGCGATATTATTTTTTCCTTTTCTAAGATCAATGTTAGATTTTATCGTTATAAAAAGTTGGTATAGATCTTAAAACGCCATTAAATGCAATTATTCAATTAACAGTTTTTTTATAATCATCTATATTAATTGAAAATTTTTCACTGTATTTTCAAATCATTTTACAAAAGCTTATATAATGCTTTATTTTGGGTTGCTATGCTTATTTTATTATAGACCCTACATTTTTTATGTTATAGCGATATTATTTTTTCCTTTTCTAAGATCAATGTTAGATTTTATCGTTATAAAAAGTTGGTATAGATCTTAAAACGCCATTAAATGCAATTATTCAATTAACAGTTTTTTTATAATCATCTATATTAATTGAAAATTTTTCACTGTATTTTCAAATCATTTTACAAAAGCTTATATAATGCTTTATTTTGGGTTGCTATGCTTATTTTATTATAGACCCTACATTTTTTATGTTATAGCGATATTATTTTTTCCTTTTCTAAGATCAATGTTAGATTTTATCGTTATAAAAAGTTGGTATAGATCTTAAAACGCCATTAAATGCAATTATTCAATTAACAGTTTTTTTATAATCATCTATATTAATTGAAAATTTTTCACTGTATTTTCAAATCATTTTACAAAAGCTTATATAATGCTTTATTTTGGGTTGCTATGCTTATTTTATTATAGACCCTACATTTTTTATGTTATAGCGATATTATTTTTTCCTTTTCTAAGATCAATGTTAGATTTTATCGTTATAAAAAGTTGGTATAGATCTTAAAACGCCATTAAATGCAATTATTCAATTAACAGTTTTTTTATAATCATCTATATTAATTGAAAATTTTTCACTGTATTTTCAAATCATTTTACAAAAGCTTATATAATGCTTTATTTTGGGTTGCTATGCTTATTTTATTATAGACCCTACATTTTTTATGTTATAGCGATATTATTTTTTCCTTTTCTAAGATCAATGTTAGATTTTATCGTTATAAAAAGTTGGTATAGATCTTAAAACGCCATTAAATGCAATTATTCAATTAACAGTTTTTTTATAATCATCTATATTAATTGAAAATTTTTCACTGTATTTTCAAATCATTTTACAAAAGCTTATATAATGCTTTATTTTGGGTTGCTATGCTTATTTTATTATAGACCCTACATTTTTTATGTTATAGCGATATTATTTTTTCCTTTTCTAAGATCAATGTTAGATTTTATCGTTATAAAAAGTTGGTATAGATCTTAAAACGCCATTAAATGCAATTATTCAATTAACAGTTTTTTTATAATCATCTATATTAATTGAAAATTTTTCACTGTATTTTCAAATCATTTTACAAAAGCTTATATAATGCTTTATTTTGGGTTGCTATGCTTATTTTATTATAGACCCTACATTTTTTATGTTATAGCGATATTATTTTTTCCTTTTCTAAGATCAATGTTAGATTTTATCGTTATAAAAAGTTGGTATAGATCTTAAAACGCCATTAAATGCAATTATTCAATTAACAGTTTTTTTATAATCATCTATATTAATTGAAAATTTTTCACTGTATTTTCAAATCATTTTACAAAAGCTTATATAATGCTTTATTTTGGGTTGCTATGCTTATTTTATTATAGACCCTACATTTTTTATGTTATAGCGATATTATTTTTTCCTTTTCTAAGATCAATGTTAGATTTTATCGTTATAAAAAGTTGGTATAGATCTTAAAACGCCATTAAATGCAATTATTCAATTAACAGTTTTTTTATAATCATCTATATTAATTGAAAATTTTTCACTGTATTTTCAAATCATTTTACAAAAGCTTATATAATGCTTTATTTTGGGTTGCTATGCTTATTTTATTATAGACCCTACATT
>NZ_LZHO01000068.1:0-82132 GCF_001690895.1 Gilliamella sp. Nev5-1
AAGCCACTGTCCGGATCTGTTGTACTGACTTTAACCTCCTTGTATTTCTCTACCGTCGATGGCTTTAAGGCTTTTTTCCGTTTAATTCTCTTTCTGCGTTGATGGCTTGATTAAGCGCATCAATATATTGACTGGGCTCAACAATACGCTGCTCATTACGTGCTTTGCCTTTATTGGCATTTGCTTTTAGGTGAGTACTGTCCGTATATAATACCCGACCACTTATCAACCCTTTGGCAATGGCCTGCTCAACAATATTATCAAAAATCTGTTGATAGATTTCACTGTCATTAAACCGACGGCGACGATTTTGACTAAGTGTTGAGGCGTCAATCACTTTTTCGGTTAATCCCATTCCCAGAAACCAGCGGTAAGCTAAATTGACCTGAATTTCCTGAACCAGACGACGTTCACTGGGGATACCGAAAAGATACCCCAATAGCATGATTTTAAACAGTCTGACCGGATCTTCTGCCGGACGACCGTTATTCGGGCAATAAAGTGGTGCTACCGCTTCTCGAATAAATTCAAAATCAATGACTTTAGCTATTTTACGAACAAGATGATTTTGGGGGACAAGCGCATCTAGTGAGATTTGCTCTATTTTTTCTGGTGTCGCTGGAGTTGGTTTTTTTAGCATAGAAGAACTTCTCTTATAGTGGACTCCTCTCTATTAGATCAAAGAACTCGCCAAAAAGCGAGTTCTTTGTCATCAATCTGAAAGGTGCTCAAAAGCACCTTTTTATTTAAAATTTATGCTTTAAAGTTTATTATAAAAAAATATTCAGGAAATAGTGGATCTGAGTAATAGAATAAATAAATTAAAATGCTCAAAATTAGATCATTTTTATTTTGACGATTTAAATAGGTATTTAAAGTTTTTAAAAATTATATAATTAAATAATTTTTCTTTTAGCTTTTTATTTATTTTTTTTTAAAGTTATGTTATCTTTTTGAGTAAATTTAATTCAATTATAAGAGGATAACATATTAATGAAATTGGCTTTTCGACCAACTGATTGTTGGCGATGGTATTTTGATAGTGGATATGATAGTTTGATGCTTGAAGTTTCATCTGAAATGCTATTCCGTTCTTGTTATCCAAGTAAGATATTAATTCCTGATGTTTTTTGTGAGTTTCCATTTTCAGTTAGTGATGCAACATTTTATTATCAATTTCATGATAGGTGTCAGTTGCTTAATTTGACTGATTCGCAAAAAATTGAATTATCAATTAATGCTATTGTGGCGGCTAATTTTTTAAAACCGCAGATGCCCAAAAGTTGGTATTTTTCTCAACAACCTATGTTTTATAAACCGAAAGTTGCTGATATTGTAGAGGTGAACTTACAAGAAACAAGCCAAAAAGTCTATTTATTGGTCGTTGAAGCCAGCGAAAATGCATCTCTTTGCATTATTGCTCAACCAACGTTTTTCGCTATGAACAAAACTTTCTATTTTTCAGAAGCGATTAAAGTGATGAATGATAGATTAAAGCCTATACAACACGATACGGCACAACATCCAGAATATTTGAAATTAGAAGCTATTTAATAAAATTAAAACTGCTTTTTATCATTAAGCCGTAAATCCTCGTCGTTCAAGACGAGGATTTAAATAATCTAGCATGAAAAATAAGGTATTCTAGGGCAATTTTTACTTATGATGTAAAGAATTGCGGCTTCTTCGTGGCCTTGATCTGCATCCAATTTAAGATAATGTAGTCCTATCTTCTCTAATCTCTATAGATCAACAAGTTTCGTTCCGTAAATTTTAATAAGTATTTTTTTAAGTCGTAATTTATATCTAACTTTTTAAATAATGCGGCTATTATTAAGTAATAACTCGGGATCTTTATCGATACAATATGAATAGTAATTGATTGCTTTAAATAGCTTATCTGAATCTTCATACCATTTTGCAATGTCTGTGGTGACCTTTAACATTAGGATTAGTTCTGTCAAATTGATAAAATAATGAATATACATTATTTTTTTGGCTGTTTTAACTGTTGTTGATACAAATTGCATGCACCAGATGATTTTATGGCACAAGCAAGTTCAAAATACTCCATTGCTTTATTGAATCTGTCATCATCAGCATAATAAAAGTTAAGTTGTAATGTAGCTAAAACATCATTAGAAATTAAAGTTTTTCAACCAAATTTGTTATAATTACTCTCTGGATCGGTTTCTTCGCCATAACCTGATTGAGGATCATAATATAAAGTAAAATCTTTTTCTTTCGTTATGGCAAGACCGTAAATTTTTTTAACTTGTTGCAGTTTTTAGATGAAAGTCTATTGGCCAACTTAACATAAGTTGTTCTAATTTTCTAATACTAGTTAAATTATTCTGATCTGAATTTGATTCTATATTATTTTGTTTATTTTTATTTTTATTTTTTTTAAAAAATTCGTCACGATACTAAAATCATTAGTTGAAAATACAGTAGATAAAAATATAAGCACCAAAACAAACACACTTATTTTTTGAATCATTAATACTAACTTTTTACTCGATTACGATATCACCCATTGGCACACAACTACAGGCTAAAATTCGATTATTCCGTTTTATCGCTGACTGAGTCAGTGATTTGACTTTCCCTTTTTTCAAAAACACTAAGCAACGCCCACATATGCCAGTACGGCAAGAATAAGGTAGAGCTATTCCATTTTGTTCTAACTGTTCTAAAATAGTTTGCTTATCATTCGCTTGAATAGTTTTATTTCCCAAAGTGATGGTACAAGGTTGTATTTCACTTTTTATTTCTGATGGAAAGGTTTTAATGTAATTTTTGGCAAGTTGTCGCTCTAATACTTCGACTTTATCGTGAACAGAGATGGTTCCGTGATTACGAGCAATCATATTCATTCCAAAATCGATTTGGCCTTGTTCATCAGATCTAAAATAACGTAATGTTTTAAGTGGTTCACCATTGTTTAATGGGTTTGCACAATTGATATCAATAGTTGTTAACGCACAGCGAGCACAAGGTTTTACAATATCAAAAATCACTTTGCCAATTTTGATTGTTTTCCAACCATCTTCTGCGAAAGGTAGCGCGCCTTGAATGATAATATTACTGCGAAATTGCCTAATATCTAATTTTTCTGGACATTGCTGTTGTAAATAATCAAATGAAGCTTTATTTAATAACAAGTAAGGATATCTATCAGCAAAACTAACAGGTACTTGAGGGTAACGTTTTGTTCGACGTGATAATTGATGCCCAAGCCAACGTAATTGGACGTCTTTTTGAAGAATTTGGCTGAAAAATTGATTCACCCTTATAGGGGCAATGTGCGAAGTGAAATGATTATCCCAAACTTCTGTCTTTTCCTGAGAGTTTGAAAATTCATCTAGGTTAAGTCTGATAGTTGTCATTGATGGATGAGAAATATGTACTTCGTTCCCTATGATAATGGCACTTGTTTTTAGCAGTTGTGGATATTCTCTTGCAGTAATAAAGGTTCCATCAGGTTCGCTAATCATCAAAATACGATCATGCTCAAAGCCACCTTCAGCAGTATTTACTTTAGTAAGTTTTATACCTTGAATTGATTTGATTGGATAGATATATAATTGATTGATGGATATCATAATGCCTTAGATAATATTATAAATATTGTTATGATTATATACTTTATTGCTTATACATTACAGACAATAGACTATCGAGTTATAGATTATAAAAAACGAATTGTTTTTTATTTAAAGCACGCTATTTAAGAGACCAATTCGGTATAACTAATCGTTACAATGTAATAAAATGCTTTGCCATTTGGTGTCATAACAGTGATTTCATCATCAATTTTATGCCCTATTAGCGCTCTTGCTACAGGGCTGTTAATCGATATCCAATTTTTTCTAGGATCAAACTCATCCGCTCCCACAATACGATAAATATGTAGATTTTCTTTTTCATCTTCTAATTTTACCCATGCACCAAAAAATACCCTGCCTTCTTGCCTTGGATTAGGATCGACAATTGTCAGTGATTCTAATCGTTTAGTTAGAAAACGAACCCGCCTATCGATTTCTCTCAACCTTCGTTTGCCATAGATATATTCGGCGTTCTCACTGCGATCGCCAAGGGCGGCTGCCTCAGATACTACTTGGGTAACTTTAGGTCTTTCTTTTTTCCACAAATATTTTAATTCGTGCTCAAGTGCTAAATACCCTTCTCTTGTTATGTAATTTGCTATTCGCATAATTTAACGTCCTTTTCATTTCATTTTATGTGTTTTGGTGTTTGACTGAGTATTTAATATGCGTTACACGTGTTTTTGTTGTTTTTGATTTAAATTGTGTTACAAAGATAAAAACAAGGTTTTGCTATGATTTTTCGTTTTTTTCTTTCTGTTAATGATAAATGATTTACCTAATAATTATATTAAGTTATGTGCACTATATAAATAGGTTTAATTCAACAATCATTGAAATTCAATAACAGATTTTATATAACTTGAAATTATTATTAGGTATTAATATGGCTACACGGTACCAATTAGCTTTTAACTTAGTTTTTTTGTAAGTTTTTTCTCAACAGAATCTTTAGCATTATCGGCTGTTACCACTAATGTTATTGAAGGGCACAGTCCTCGCTTTATTACTTCGATTGAAAATAGCATTGAATCGAATGCTGAATTTGATTATTTTGGTGTTACCTATGATGGAAAAACTTATTTTAATACAAACGATTTAGATTCTGCACTAGGTATTAATATTGCGACTAAAACTCCAGTGAGTTTGAAATTATCCTCTGCAATCAAACAACCTCAAAATACAGATGTAATAGATGTTTATGGTGCTATTTCTTTATCAGAAGATACAGCCCATCCTCTTTCTCTAGCATGGTA
This sequence comes from Gilliamella sp. Nev5-1, assembly GCF_001690895.1. NCBI lineage: Bacteria > Pseudomonadati > Pseudomonadota > Gammaproteobacteria > Orbales > Orbaceae > Gilliamella > Gilliamella sp. Nev5-1. The sequence goes on from NZ_LZHO01000068.1 coordinate 4,865, forward strand.
TTATGAAGATTCAGATGACAATGAGGTTAAATTAACAGCAGCTCAGACAACAACGACATTTAGTACATTATTGAAAAATGGCGTTTACCCATATATTAAAGCAAGTGGCTCTGTTTCTTTGAATACAAAGTATGGTGTACCAAACTCTCAGAATTACCCAGATAATAAGATAGCCATAACTAAGACTCCTTATCGAAGATTTCATGTCAAAATAGGTGGCGAAGCAATTAAATATGCCAGCCCAAATATGTCTTATGCTGGTGGAGGCTATACCTATGGTGATAAAAGCATTTTTGACCCAGCAACTAACAATGGTCATATACCACAATCTGATTATTTAGATAATTTCCCATCTACAGGTGCAAATGGGCTTTATTTTTATTTAGTGATCAATGGAATAGATAATACATTAGATACAACAACATGGATGGTAAAAACATCAAATGTTGATGATAGTTCGCTTAATGCAATTACCGCAAGTATACAAAAAACAGAAGCCCAAGCTCAAAAGGGTTCAAAGTTTATGATAACAAGAATATGGTGCTTGTCACGTTAAAATGCCCTGACTCATCAAGCAAAGTTGAAGATAAAGCTACAGCACCAACAGCCAACTTACCTGTTGATATTGAATTAATTGGCACAACAAAACAGGGTTTGAAGCTCATTGATAAATTTAGAATAACGCAGTGGTTTATTAATCGAGGGGATTTTGTTGCTTGGCCTGCTCAGCAAAAAGAGTGGTGTGAAGGATTAGGCAATTATCGACAAGCAAATGTTAGGGATTTGAGTAATGCTAGGTTAAATAGTTTAAGTGATAATTTTCATCCTCATCATAATTATAAAAGAGCTGTTCACCATGGATTACTTACTGAATGGGGGGCAATGGCGTATTTTTAGGAGCTAATTTTTATAATCAAACCTATGGTTGGATCAGTGGAATTTCACCAAGTAATGGCAATGCTATTTATGTAAATATGAATAGAAGCATTGTATGATAATAATGTAACGACTTGGGGAACTGGTTATGATTATTATGGGATATGTGTTGCTAAATAAAATGGTGAGTTTAATTATGAGTTTTATTTAATATTCATTTACTCAATAAAAATTAATGATAAGTAGAGCTATTTTTAGATAACTGATCAAATCCGTTGAATTGCAACAAAAACGAAGATAGGTATATAATTACCGCATGTTAAAAAATAGATAAAATAACCATGATTAATAAACAAATTAGCCATATTATAGCTGGTGAGCTGACGGTAAAACCAGAGCAAGTTTTAGCTGCAATCCAATTATTGGATGAAGGTAGTACCGTTCCATTTATTGCCCGTTATCGGAAAGAGGTGACAGGAGGTCTTGACGATACTCAATTACGCACTTTAGATAGCCGATTGAGCTATTTACGTGAACTTGAAGATCGCAAACAAACGATTTTAAAGTCAGTTGAAGAACAAGGTAAATTAACACCAGAATTAAGCCAAAGTATCATACAAACGTTAAGTAAAACCGAACTTGAAGATCTTTATTTGCCTTATAAACCTAAGCGTCGTACTCGTGGTCAAATAGCTATTGAAGCGGGTCTTGAACCATTAGCTAATGACTTATGGCAAAACCCAATACTTGATCCGGAAATTGAAGCGGAAAAGTATATCAATTTGGACAATGGTATTGCGGATACTAAATCTGCATTAGATGGTGCACGTTATATCTTAATGGAGCGATTTGCTGAAGATGCAGCATTACTGGCAAAAGTACGGCATTATCTCTGGAATAATGCGCATTTAGTTTCACAAGTGGTGAGTGGCAAAGAAGAAGAGGGCGCAAAATTTCGAGATTATTTTGCACAAAGTGAACTTATTTCAAAAGTGCCTTCTCATCGAGCTTTAGCGATGTTTCGTGGTCGAAATGAAGGATTTTTACAACTCTCGTTAAATGCCGATCCACAATTTGAAGAAACACCAAAAGAAAGTTATTGTGAACAAATCATCACTGAATATTTAGATGTTCATTTTAATGATCAGCCGGCAGATAAATGGCGTAAAGCCGTTATTAATTGGACATGGCGCATCAAAATTCTAATGCACATGGAAACCGAATTAATGACAACATTACGTGAACGCGCCGAAGAAGAGGCGATCAACGTATTTGCTGCCAATTTGCATGATATGTTAATGGCTGCTCCAGCTGGTATGAAAGTGACCATGGGGATGGATCCTGGATTACGTACAGGCGTCAAAATTGCTGTTGTTGATGCAACCGGTAAATTAGTTGCGACCGAAACGATTTATCCGCATACAGGTCAAGCCGATAAAGCAGCCATGATAGTGGCATCGCTTTGTATTAAATACCAAGTCGAATTAGTGGCTATTGGTAATGGTACGGCATCGAGAGAAACAGAGCGTTTTTATCTCGACGTTCAAAAAAAATACCCAGAAGTTAAAGGTCAAAAAGTTATTGTCAGCGAGGCAGGGGCGTCAGTGTATTCAGCTTCTGAACTTGCAGCACAAGAGTTCCCCGATCTTGATGTATCGATCCGTGGTGCGGTATCAATTGCAAGACGATTACAAGATCCCTTGGCAGAGCTTGTTAAAATTGATCCTAAATCAATCGGTGTTGGTCAATATCAGCATGATGTAAGCCAAACTCAGTTAGCTAAAAAACTTGATGCGGTTGTTGAAGATGGTGTAAATGCGGTTGGTGTCAATTTAAATACCGCCTCAATGATGCTACTTGCACGTATTGCCGGACTTAATAAAGTGATTGCCCAAAATATTATTGATTGGCGTAATGAAAATGGGCAATTTACTGATCGTAAGCAGTTATTAAAAGTTTCGCGTTTAGGTCCTAAAGCCTTTGAACAATGTGCTGGCTTTTTAAGAATTATGGATGGTAAAAATCCGCTTGATGCATCAGCAGTTCACCCCGAAGCTTATCCTGTAGTAGAGCGAATTTTAGAAAAAAATCATAAATCATTAAAAGATATTCTAGGTGACACAAATTATTTAAAATCACTTAACGCAGTTGATTATATTGATGACCATTTTGGTGTACCAACAGTCACAGATATTATTAAAGAGCTCGACAAGCCAGGCCGTGATCCAAGACCTGAATTTAAAACTGCTCAATTTGCTGATGATATCGAAACCATGACAGATCTAAAAGTTGGCATGGTTATGGAAGGCGCGGTAACCAATGTAACCAACTTTGGCGCTTTTGTGGATATTGGTGTTCACCAAGATGGTTTAGTGCATATTTCGGCACTGTCAGATAAGTTTGTTGATGATCCAAGAACTGTTGTGAAAGCTGGTGATATTGTTAAAGTGAAAGTGATTGAAGTAGATATTCCTCGCAAACGTATCGCTTTAACCATGCGTCTTGATGATCCTGCTTCATCAACTAAACAGAAAGATAGTCGATCTTCTAAAAGTCGCTCACATACCAACAAACAAAATAATACGCCATTATTAGGCAACAGCGCGATGGGGAACGCATTTGCTGCAGCATTTAAAAAAAGCAAATAGTAAGTTATCACATGCTGGCAAATATTTCTTGTAATATATCACAATAAGTTGAGTCAAACAAAATAATAAAGAGGAGGAAAGCTCCTCCACCTCTGTAACGTATATTTAATTTATCCGTTATTACTCAATTTCAGCAAAATAGATTATAAATATACAGATGGTAAGGTAATTTTATTTAACCCATTTTGTTCTAATTGTTCTGCAAAAAGTTCGACTTGCTGTTTAGTGGCTACAGACCATGTTTTGGCGATACCGTGCACTCCATGATTATGAAATGCATTAATTCTTATTCGAATATTAGGATCCAAATCCATTAAGAATTCTGCAATGTTTTTAGCATTGTCTTGTAGATCGGTTTGTTTTGGAATAATTAAAAACCTTACTTCATATAATTTGTTAACTTCTGAAAGATATTTAATGGTTTCTTTCACTCGTAGGTTGCCTTTACCCGTCAGTTTTTTATGTACATCATCATCCCAAGCTTTAAGGTCGATCATCGCACCATCCATTACGTTTTCTACTTTTTGCCAACCTGTTTTCACTAAGTAACCATTGCTATCAATAAAGCAGGTAAGGTGCTTTAAATCCTCGGCTTGTTTAACAGCATGAAAAAGTCTTTCAATAAAAGGTAACTGTAATGTCGCTTCGCCACCACTAATGGTAATACCATTCAAAAAAGGCAAGTATTTGCGGATCTCAAGTAAAACATCTTCAACACTATATTGATAGGTCATTGGAGTAGAACTATGACGACAAGTATTAATACATGTATCACATTGCTCACATTGTGAAGATTGCCAGATAACTTTATTATTGATAAATGTTAACGCTTGATGCGGGCAAGTTGCCACACAATCACCACAATCCTTACACGGCGAAATAGTATAAGGATTGTGGCAATTTAAACACTTAAAATTACAGCCTTGTAAAAATATGACTAACCGGTTTCCTGGTCCGTCAACACAAGAAAAGGGTAACAGTTTATTAATGATTGCCCATGGCTTGTTCATAGCTGATTACTCGAGGTGTGCGGCATAAGTAACTCTTGTTGTCAGGCGCTTCGGCTGCTTCGCTACCTAAAAATGTCGTATTAATCCGCGATCCTTCTTGTTTATATTTTTTGATATCCGATAGTCTTACCATATAGCCAGTTACTCGCACAAGATCATTACCACTGATATTAGCAGTAAATTCACGGAAACCAAATTTAAATGCGGCTTTACAAATTTGTACTAATGCTAATGGATTATTTTTTATCGTTTCATCAATCGTTAAAATATCACTAATGCCAGAGGTGTAATATTTATGGTGTTTAAATAATGCCATAATGTGTGTAACAGGATCAGGTTCATGTCCATAAGGTATGCGTAAACCAGGTGTGGCATCTCTATCGGAACTGATGCCCGATTGCGAATGTAACATCGCCTTTCCTTTCCAAGCATAGTTAACCTTATGATTATCAACAAATTCAGCAAGTTGTTTAGAAATTGTTGAAGCTAGCTCATTGGCTTCTTCATCTTTACCATAACGTCCTGCTAATCCAGATTTTTCTTGTAAAATATTGACTGCTTCTGCCATCGCATAAATACCAAACATTGGTGCAAATCGAGTTGTGTCAATTAATCCTTCATTAACTAAAAAACTATTGCTAAAAAAGTTAGATTTTTCAAAAAGAAATGCTGATCTTGCTTGAATTAAATTCATCTGTAATTGGCAGTAGTGTGGAAGAACATGTTTTAAAAAATCATCAATATCTTGACTACGTAATGCCACTTCTTTCAAATTAATTCTGGATAATGTGCTTCCACCACCAGCAATAGGCAGTGAGTTATAACAGCTCACTACACCGTAGCCTTTTTCATCAAAATCTTTTTTAATCATCATATTATTAGCAATATGAGGTTTTGCTGTTTCGCAAATATTTTCAATTGCGGTATTGAGTAACGATTCTGGCGTGATATCTTCATCATAAATAAACGTTAGATTCGGAGCAACTTGTTTAAGCTCGCGATCAACACGTAAAATAACGCGGCAGATCACATTATCGGTCGGACCAATATTGGCATGCATAAATGCATCAGGAAGATTGCGATCAAGCATAATCCAAAAACGTTTTAATCGTGGATAAAGATCCTCTTCTGTTAAATCGCCAACATAAGGAAGTAACACTTCATCTAAACACCCCAAATAAACAGGCATACCAGTTACCGAAGGAACGTGATGATAAATGATGGTAAGCATATTTAATGCATCATCAAATGTTTTTGCTGGCTCAAGTTCTAGCCATTTTGAACCTTGCTTTAAAAATTTAGCATAATCAGGTAGCACATAGCGGGGCTTATAGGGCGCATGACCTTCATACATATCGCAAATCACACGTTCATCTAAAGCATGTCGGGTTTCACTATCTAGATTTACATAAGGTAAATTATTTTCTGCTGCAAGTGCAAGTAAATGGGATTTTTGTTTAGGTGATAGATTAGGATCAGTCACTATATTATAACAATTTAGTTGAAATTCTGTCATGTTCATAGCTACCTCAGTACTTATTTTTCAAAAATAAATGGTGTTGGTTCATAATCTGATGCATTAATAGGAGAGTATTTCTCAAAATACTGTTTTACTACATCAGCATCACGATAACCCGTATCAACATAAGTTGGTGAAGTATTGGTTATTGGGTAACCATCACCACCAGCAGCTAAAAAGTCTAGCGTAACTATGCGATATGATTTTTGTAAATCGATAGGTTCATTTTTAATTTTTATATCTTCAATGTTATTGTTTGATCGTGTCAAGGTGATATTTTTCATATGCGCATATCCGCCAGAACCTGGTTTTTTGTTAAGAACTACTTTAAGGTAATCAATTAATTCACTACCCGTCAGATCAAAATAAACAACGTTATTACCAAAAGGCTCAACTTTTAAAATATCGCGATAAGTAATATTACCTTCAATTAATGAATCGCGAATCATACCACCTGACATAATCCCCATATCAGCACTGGTTTTTTCAATAAAAGCGCTAAGCAATAATTGTCCCATATTGCTTTGTTGATATCTTACAATATTACGATCACCTTCAAGTCGGCCGGATAACTCTCCGCTTTTAATTAGTAAGTGTTGCTTTCCTTGTTCTTGATAAGGCTTTAGATTTTCGAGTAATTTTTTATCTTGTAATATCTCTTCACTGTAATATTCAAGGCGTTTTGTACCATCACCATTATCAACTTCTTTTTTTAAATTGATAGGGATTAGTTGATAATTTTGCAAAGTTATTTTGCCGTTTAAAAAGGTAAAATCTGCACGTCCAACATATCTACCCCATTCATGCGCTTGAACAATCCAAGTCCTGTTTTGCTGATCGGGTGCACAAGGGGTTCCTGGGACATATTCGGTAATGCGCTTATTTGGACTTGCCATACAAACGGGATTTTGTGAATGACCACCCACAATCATATCTAATTCACCACTTTTTAACCCGCGGGCTAATTCAACATCTCCAGGCGCCATTGAACCATGTTCGCCATTTTCATAATGTCCCATATGCGTTAAAGCAATAATCATATCAGGATGTTCCATCTTTTTTATCTGAGCTATAATTTTTTGCGCCTCGGGTAAGGTTTTATGAAATTCAATGCCATCAGTATTTTTAGGTGAAGCTAAAAAAGTTGTATCATCTGTGGTTAATCCAAATACTGCCACTTTAATACCATTTAAATCAAATGTTGCGTAGGCATCAAAAACACGATTATCGGTGCCTTTAAAGTAAGTATTTGCAGATAGAAAAGGAAAATTTGCCCATTTTTGTTGTTCACGAATAATCGTTAAAGGGTGATCAAATTCATGATTACCCACAGCCATCGCATTGTAGCCAATTTCATTCATACCTAAAAAATCAGGTTTTGCTTGAAGTACATCGGATTCAGGAACGCCAGTATTAATATCACCGCCAGATAGAAGCAACAATTTTCCGCCTTTAGCAGCTACCTCCTTTCTTATTTTATCAACGACTGTTTTTTGTGCAGCAAGTCCATATTCACCAATATCATTTTGCCAAAAACGACCGTGGTGATCGTTAGTATGTAGAATAGTAAATTGATAAATTGTGTTCTTTTCCCAAGTGGGTATTGTTGGTTTTTTGTTCGAAACAGTCGCTATAACATTAGCTGAAAATAGACTCAAAACAACAAGTAGTGATATTTTTTTATTTAATTTTGGCTGAAACATGGTTCCTCCTAAATCCTTATTATAATGACTACTCCGTAATCACTTTATAAATCAATTGTGGCTCGCTTGCACTATCACTAACAATAATATTGTCATACAATTTTTGTTTGATTGCATCAAGCTTATCAGTATTGGCATGAATCATTAATAAAGCTTCACCCTCATCAACTTTATCACCGACTTTTTTATGTAATACGATTCCAACCGCTGGATCGATGATATCATCTTTGGTTGCTCGCCCCGCGCCTAATTGCATTGCAACAATGCCAATTTGATCCGCAATAATCTTTGTAATGTAGCCTGATTTTTGCGCAGGTAGTGCGATTTGGTATGGCGCGCTTGCTAATTTTTCAGGATGATCAACAACCGAGCTATCACCACCTTGCGCTTCAATTAAGGTCTTAAATTTTTCAATTGCTTTACCATTTTTTATGACCTCTTGGAGTTTAGCTCTGGCTTCTTCTAATGTTTTCGCTTTGTTGGCAAGCACAACCATTTGGCTACCTAATGTTAAAACTAGCTCAGTTAAATCAGCAGGACCTTTACCTTTCAAAGTATCAATCGCTTCTTTTATTTCAAGTGCATTACCAATTGCAAAACCAAGTGGTTGTGACATATCTGAAATAATAGCCATGGTTCTGCGGCCAATTTGGTTACCGATATTGACCATTTCGTGAGCTAATTTTTCTGAATCAACCATATTTTTCATTAGTGCGCCATCACCGGTTTTAACATCAAGCACAATAGCATCAGCACCAGCAGCTAATTTTTTACTCATAATTGAGCTTGCAATAAGTGGGATAGAATTAACGGTGCCAGTTACGTCACGTAGTGAATAGAGCTTTTTATCGGCTGGTGTTAAATTACCTGACTGACCGATTACTGCTAAACCCTTGGTATTCACCTGATTAATAAAATCTTGTTTGCTTAATTCAATTTTGAATCCCGCAATCGACTCAAATTTATCGGTTGTGCCACCAGTATGCCCAAGCCCACGTCCTGACATTTTAGCGACCGGCACATCTAATGCTGCAACTAAAGGAGCAAGTACTAATGTTGTGGTGTCACCCACACCACCAGTTGAATGTTTATCGACTTTAATTCCTTTTATTGATGATAGGTCAACAGTATCACCTGAATACATCATGGCACTGGTTAAATCCGCACATTCTTTTGATGTCATACCTTGATAATAAATTGCCATTAATAAAGCGCTAACTTGGTAATCAGGGATGGTACCATTAGTGTAGTTAGTAATAAAAAATTGAATTTCGTCAGTGGTTAATGCATGTCCATCACGTTTTTTTTCAATAATATCTACAAATCTCATTATTCGTCTCTCTTAATATCAATAAATTAGGATTATATTCTTCTCATCCATAATTTAGCTTGATGAGAAGGCTAATCCTAGCTAACAATAAGTATCAATTTCTTTTTATTTTCAATATAGCTAAAATTACATTGCTCACAAGCAAAACTAATCTAAATCACTTGGCGAAAAAGACCAAGGTAACAATTCACCAACAGTGGTTTCTTGGATTTTACCTTGCATATTCGTTAAAATAACTGGCATATCTTTAGCGCAAAACTCACTGATTACTTGACGGCAAGCTCCACAAGGCGAAATTGGACCGTCAGTATCACCAATTACCACTAATTTTTTAAATTTTCTTTTACCTTCTGAAACTGCTTTAAAAATAGCGGTACGTTCTGCACAATTGGCTAGGCCATAAGAGGCATTTTCAACATTGCAACCTAAAATCGCCTCATCATCTTCAGTGATTAATACTGCACCAACCTGAAATTTGGAGTAAGGAACATAAGCTTTAGAGCGAGCAGTTTTAGCGAGTTCAATGAGTTTTTCAATTTTCATATTGAGAATCCTTTGTTTCGTAATAATATTAATTAAATTTTAGGTTGAGCGTTAGCTGATGACTGTAAATCTAATCGATAAACACCAAAACCTAATTTATCTTTTTCGATAAATTCAGTAGGGTATAGTGAATGTTTTTCAATATAAGTTTTAGCTTCATCAGTAGGGGATGATTCAAAACGAATATCTAATTTGGTTTCACTCGATATTGGCGCAATTTGCCAGTTGTTATCAACAATAACATTGACCGATCCTTCTTGTTTAGTAACCTTAGTGATATAAGCTGACAGGATCACTCTTAAATCATCTGGTGAATTAAATTTAACATTTTTTTCGCCAGTACCTGGGAATATGCCGCTATAAGCTCGATAATTATTTGTAGCAATTAAAAACATTTGATTAGGATCAAGTGGTTTTTGTTTGTATGTCAAATTAGTTATTCTTTCAGATGTTGGATTGATTAACTGGCAATTAGCATCATAACGTGGAGGTTTGGTGATATCGATTTGATAATTTACACCATCAATTGTATCAAAATTATAGGTTCTAAATTTATCCCAATTAATTAGATATTGCGGATTTGCTGTATGAATATCTATTTGGTTATACATACCCGCAGAACATTCAAGCCATTCTTTTATATTTTTGCCTGTAATTTTAATTACAGATAAAATATTAGGATACAGATAGATATCTGCTGCATTTCTAAAGGTAAGATCACCCTTTTTTACGTCAACAAAAGCGCTTGGATCGTTTTTTCTGCCACCAGCTTTAAATGGTGCAATAGCTGATAAAACTGGCAGGCCATCCAGATCTGGATCGCCTTGAATAAATTGCTTAACGTAATCGGTTTGTGCATCATTAATAATTTGTAAGGCTGATGTATCTTCGACTAGCGCTAAATAGCTAGTAATATCGGTTGAAACTTTACCAATAGGTTTACTTACAAATTTACGCGTACCTTGGTGGTCTGTTGTTAGAATATCAACGAGTTTTTGATCAGCTTCAACTAAGGCTTTTTTATTCGTTTGGTCATAAATGGGCCGTGCTTCAGATTTCCCTGAAATAGCTTGCCAATTGGATTTATCTCCCGTTAGAACTAAATCCACTACGCCTAAATGGCTTCCCCATTGTCCTGGCATGACCGCGGGAACATGATTGATATTTCCAGTTTTTATATCAGTATTAGGAAGTGATTCAAATTCTTCACTTGGGAAGACGCCATGTGAGTGACCAAACATAATTGCATTAATTTCCTTTACTTGGCTTAAGTAATAAACTGAATTTTCAGCTAACGCTTTATAAGGTTCAGCCGACACGCCAGAGTGTGGAATTGCAATAATGACATCAGCGCCTTGTTTTTTCATTTCCGGTACTAATAATTTAGCGGTTTCAGTAATATCTTTGACAACAACTTTGCCATTAAGGTTAAGCTTATCCCATTGCATAATTTGTGGTGGGACAAAACCGATATAACCAATTTTGATAGTATGCTTATTATCATCTCTATCAATAACAGGAGTATCTACAATAATATATTGCTTGAAATATGGCTTATTGGTTTTAGCATCATAGACATTGGCATTAATGTAAGGAAATTTAGCTCCAGAAAGGCTTTTTTTCAGAAATTCCAATCCAAAATTAAATTCGTGGTTACCAATATTACCAACAACATAATCAAGGGTATTGAGTGCTTTATATACTGGGTGTATCTTGCCCTCACTAAGGCCTTTATCAACTGCATAATCAGCCATTGGGCTACCTTGAATTAAATCACCATTATCTACAAGAACACTATTTTTTACTTCACCTCTTGCTTGATGAATTAAATTGGCAGTTTTAACTAACCCATATGAATCAATAGTTTGATCTTTAAAATAATCATAATTCATCATATTGCCGTGTAAATCAGTCGTTTCGATAATTCTTAAATCGACTGTTGCAGCATTAGCAATACCGGAAATAAATAGGGATAAAAAGGTCAGGATGCGTTTATTTTTTTTCATGCGAATCTCCTATCATTCTGATAACTAAATTAGTTAACGGGCATGGCTAGTAACTGCTTTTGATATTCTAAAAATCGTTTAATGATTGCTGGATGATATTTCTTATCATTAATGCATTTTTTCATCACTTGTTTATCATTAGAGGTAAAACATGAAAAAACATGCCCTATCAAACGACTCTTAACCGATTCTTCGGCAAATGCGGCCTGAACGCCACACAGCGTTATGTCAAGCAATTCTAATCGTGAAAATGCAAATATGGATTGGGCAATGTTATATTCTTTTTCAATATCGGTGCCGAAAATTCCGGCATCATCCGTATTGAGAGTAATGCGAACCCCTTGGTCATAAAGCCGTCTTATTGGGTGCTGATAGATATCGCCGTGTAGTTCATTAACCAAAATACGATTACTGGTGAGTGCAACTTCTAGGGTGATGTTGTTCTTAATCAGTTCATTAATTAGATTTTGATCATCAATGGCTTTAATGCCGTGCCCAATTCTTGTTGCGCCATGTTTTAATGCTTGAATGATGCTTTCTGCTGGCTCAATTTCGCCTGCATGATAAGATTTTTGTAAGCCTAATTTAGATGCTAATTGATGTGAATCTTGAAAATCATCGAAATGACCTGCTCTTTCATTGCCTGCAATGTTGAATCCAGTAATAAAACGGTGATGATTATTTTCAATAAATTTTAATGTTTCATGGACAATTTTAGCACCAAGATGTCGAACGCCGATAACATGATACCTAACGGTAATATTATGATTTTTTCGGACGTCAATAATGGCTTTATCCATTTGTGTTAAGGTTTGTTGGAATCGTTCTTTATCCCAAGTCATTTTGCCATCAATTTCGGTTGCACAGATATGATAAGGAGAGATAAAAAGTTCACAGTAGATTAGTCCCTGTTTGGCATTTCTACTCAAAAAATCAAATGTAATTAAATAATAATCTTCCGGAGTTTTTAAAAAATGAGAAACAGTATCATAAGTTTGAATAAATTCTATGAAATTTGTTTCATCATATCGATAACGTCCATTTTGATACTCTTGCTCATCATATTCTCCCTTTTTATAACATAAAGAACTAGGAAAGGGGATTTGATTTTTATCAGCTAACTTTTGAGCCATAATAGGAGTAATGCTCCCTTCAATGTGCTCATGTAATATGACTTTGGGTATTATTTGATCGTTCATTAGGTATTTAATCTATTTAAAATGAGCTAAATGGTTTTAGTAATAATGACATTAAAACACTTATCAAAGCTAAAAATAGCATATTTATTGTTGCTAATTATAAGCTAGGGTATTTTACCTTGATAAGACATCCTCCCGCCATACATTTTGCATTACTTATTTATATTTTTGTTTGGTAAATCATATTTTTAAGCTAATTTTGTGCTAGCAAAAGGCAACAACTAATATTGCTGCCTGCATATTGATTAAGTGGCGGGAATGAACAACCACTCAATGAATTATTAATTTATGGTTGCTTGTGGATTAGGATTCTCGTTTTTAAAAATCAACATAAACACAATAGCTAGAACCAAAGCATAACTTGCAAAAACAAGCCAGACTGTTTGCCAATCAATGCCACTTGTAGTTGTGTAATGATCGACTACAAAGCCACTAATTACCGAACCTAAATAAGCACCAAGCCCATTGGTCATGGTCATAAATAGTCCTTGAGCACTATTACGAATAGTTGGCGATACGGATTTTTCAACATACATTGAACCTGATATATTGTAAAAGTCGAAGGCACAACCATAAACAATCATTGAAAGAAGTAATAGTATAAAACCGACTGGAGATGGATCACCATAAGCAAATAAACCAAAACGTGCAACCCAAGCAAACATACTAATTAGCATAACGTATTTGATACCTAAACGTTTCATAAAGAAAGGTACAAATAAAATAAATACCACTTCTGAAATTTGAGAAATAGATAATAGTACGGAAGGATACTTAACCACTAAGCTATCGGCATATTCAGGAAATTTTTCAAAATCATGTAAAAATGGATTACCAAAGGTGTTGGTGATTTGTAAAATGCCACCTAATAAAATTGCAAATAAAAAGAAAATAGCCATTCTAGGTTGTTTGAATAAAACAAAAGCATCTAATCCTAATGAGCTAATGATGTTTTTTTCATCATTCGTGTTTTTTGTTGTTGGAATTAATGGTAATGAAAATGAATAAAGGCTGAGTAACAAAGAAGATGCAGCAGCGATATAAAGTTGCATACTACTAAGTTCTAACTGTAAAAAACTCACAAGCCACATGGCAACAATAAAACCGATCGTGCCAAAAATTCTGATACAAGGGAACTGAGTAATGACATCAAGTCCTTGTGATTCTAAGCATGAATAAGAGATTGAATTTGAAATGGCGATAGTAGGCATGAAAGCTAAGCAATGAACAAGTATCACTATCATCATCATGAAAGGTGATGTGACAGAAGCCGCAATAAATAGCGTTATCGCACCGATTAAATGACAAAGCATATACAAACGATTAGCAGGTATCCATCTGTCAGCGACAATACCAAGTAAGCTTGGCATGAATAATGAAGCGATGCCCATTGTTCCATATATTGCTCCTACTTCAATACCAGTAAATGCTAATTTACGCATCATGTAAGAACCTAGGGTGATTAACCAGCTTCCCCAGATAAAAAATTGCAAGAAAAATATAACTTTAAGTTGAAACTTAATATTCATTTATGATTCCTTAATAAACGCGATCTTGTATAACCTATTATCCAAATATTAATAAAATAATTATTTGATCAAAATAAAAAATGGCAGATTTCCTGCCATTTTTTAGTTTTGATTTAATAAAACAGACTCTAATGCAACGGTGATCATTTCTTTAAAGCCTAATTGTCTTTGCTCTGCTGACATTGCTTCGCCTTTTCGAATATGATCTGAAACCGTGCAAATGGCCAGTGCTTTTGCACCATATTCGGCAGCAACCCCATAAATGCCGGCAGCCTCCATTTCAACGCCTAAAATATTGTACTTTTCCATAACATCAAACATATCAGGTTCAACACTATAAAAAAGATCTGCAGAAAAAAGATTACCAATTTTAACATTTACACCTAATTTTTTTGCGGCATTAACGGCATTACAAGTTAAATCAAAATCGGCGATAGCGGCAAAATCATGATCTTTAAAACGTAAGCGATTGACTTTTGAATCGGTACAAGCGCCCAAACCAACAATAACATCACCCACGTTAACATTAGGACTAATTGCACCACACGAACCAATACGAATGATGTTTTCAACACCGTAAAATTTAATCAGTTCAGTTGCGTAAATTGAACAAGATGGAATGCCCATTCCATGCCCCATAATTGAAACTTTTTGACCTTTGTAATAACCCGTAAAACCTAACATGGCTCTTACATTAGTAATTTCTTGTGCGTTTTCTAAAAAGGTTTCTGCAATGAATTTTGCTCGTAGCGGATCGCCAGGCATTAAAACGGTTTTTGCAAAAGCATTATCAATGGCATTAATATGCGGGGTAGACATCAACTTCTCCTGATATTTGTTTCTAAATCGATATTATTTGAACTTAAATTACTTATTTTTTTATAAATGATTTACCGTAATCCATTGGCGATAAATCAAAATAATCGGCAACACTTTGCCCAATATCGGCAAATGTTTCACGATGACCTAAAGATCCAACTGGCACACTATCTCCATAAACAATGACAGGGATATGTTCTCGAGTATGATCAGTACCAGGCCAAGTTGGATCGCAACCATGATCGGCACTAATAATAAGCAGATCGCCGGGTTTAATAAGTGCCAACATCTCAGGAAGGCGACGATCAAAATATTCTAACGCAGCAGCATAACCCGATACATCACGGCGGTGACCATAAGAGGAGTCAAAATCGACAAAATTAGTAAATACAATGGTGTTATCTTTAGCTTGTTTGATTTCTTCAAGTGATGCATCAAATAAAGCTTCAATACCGGTCGCTTTCACTTTTTTAGTAATCCCAACTTGTGCATAAATATCGGCGATTTTACCGATTGACACTACAGTACCGTGTTTTTCATCAACCAGCTTTTTAATTATCGTTGGCGCTGGTGGTTCAACAGCAAGATCGTGACGATTACCCGTACGCACAAATTCACCTGCTTTTTTACCAACAAATGGTCTAGCAATAACGCGACCAATATTGTAGTTACCTTTATTCAGTTCGTCACGAGCAATTTCGCAAATTTCATAAAGTCTATCTAAGCCAAATGTCTCTTCATGACAGGCAATTTGGAAGACTGAATCAGCAGAAGTATAAAAAATAGGTTTGCCAGACGCCATATGTTCTTCACCAAGCTCATCAAGAATAATCGTGCCTGATGAGTGACAATTACCAAGATAACCGGGAAGTTTTGCGCGAGAAATAATCTTATCTAAAAGATCTTGAGGAAAGCTGTTAGTGGTATTAGTAAAATAGCCCCAGTCAAAAAGGACTGGTACACCTGCAATTTCCCAATGTCCTGAAGGTGTATCTTTACCTGATGAGATTTCACTGGCATAACCATATGAACCAATAATTTCGCCTTCTGTCATCATGCCTTTAAGATATGCTCCAGTTGACTCATAGGCGGCTTCTATTAAGCCTAATTTTCCTAGATTAGGTAATTTCAATGGTCCACTTCGACCTTGTTCCGCTTTACCTAATGCACAAAACTCAGCGATATGACCCAATGTATCTGCACCTTCATCTCCAAATTTTTTGGCATCTTCAGCGCCGCCGATTCCAAAGGAATCTAGGATCATAATAAAAACTCTTTTCATAATTTCCTCTAACTCATAAGCAAAACTTAACTTGCGCACAAACAATATAATCAATAACTGCTAATTAAATAACAGTGGTTGTTTTTCGCGCTAGCAATAAGTAATTCAGACTATAATTTATAAAAAACATCGCTTGGTTAGTTATAATACACGATAACAAAAAACAAAAAAGATTTAAGCGTTACTTTAGTTGAATATTTGTATAAATAATGTGATGAATTTGATAATAGTCACACTTTTGTCGAAAAAAAGTAAATAGACTAGTTTTATGAAGTGCACGATTAATAGTAAATTTAAAGAAAAATTAAAATTATTCGCGATTAAATAATTAATCAAATAAGCTTAACCAATGTGGTAATATAATCAGCAAATGCAATAGAGTCCAAACTATAAAAATAACACATAAAATCGATTGACTTTTGGACATCTATTTTCACAAAAATAAAGGTAGTTATCAATGAAACAAAAAATTCCTAATACATTTGGTCTAACTGTTTTTGCACAAAAAGTTGTCACGATCACTACAGTCGAACAATTACAACGAGTTTGGCAAGATAACTCTCAAAATTTACCTATTATAATTATTGGTGAAGGCAGTAATACTCTTTTTACCTGTGACTTTGATGGTATTGTTATTGTTAATCGCCTAAAAGGTATTACCATAACCGAAACCGAACAAGCGTGGCATTTAAAAGTGGGGGCTGGCGAAATTTGGCATGATTTAGTATCAACAACTATTGCGCAAGATATATCAGGACTTGAAAACCTCGCATTAATTCCGGGTTGTGTTGGTTCGGCGCCTATTCAAAACATTGGTGCTTACGGTGTTGAGTTTCAAAACATTGCTGATTATGTAGAACTGCTTGAGCTTGCTACAGGTAAAATCATCACAGTTACCGATGGTCAATATGGATACCGTGAAAGCATCTTTAAAAAAGCATATTTGCAAGGTTATGCGGTCATCAATGTTGGTATCAAATTACCCAAACTGTGGCAACCAGTACTAACTTATGGTGAATTACGAAACTTTGATCCAAAAAATGTCACCCCAAAAAGGGTCTTTGATAAAGTGTGCGAAATTCGCCGCAGTAAATTGCCCGATCCAAAAGTTCTTGGTAATGGAGGGAGCTTTTTTAAAAATCCCGTGGTCGATAAAATTGAGGCAGATAAGCTACTTGAAATTTATCCGAATATGCCAATATATCCACAAGCCAATCATCAATCAAAATTGGCCGCAGGTTGGCTTATCGATCAGTGTGGTCTAAAAGGCTATCAAATAGGCGGAGCTGCCGTGCATCAACAACAAGCGCTTGTATTAGTTAACAAAAACCAAGCAACAGCGCAAGATGTAGTTGAATTAGCTCGTTATATAAAAAAATGTGTATTACAAAAATTCTTGGTGAGTTTATCGCCAGAAATCCGATTTATCGGCAACTCGGGCGAAATTAATGCTGACAGTTATTTATAATTAATATCAAATTATAATTGCCCGCAAAACATAACCCATAAATTATATGCGATAACATTATGAAACATTCGTATTCATTTCCTATTTTATTAACGAGTTTACTCTTTGTGACTATCTCGTTGTCAGCTCTCAATACGCAAGTGCCATTGTGGCTAGTGCGTAATGAGTTTTCGCTTGGGCAAATTGGTCTTGTGGGATCAAGCTATTTTACTGGTAACTTGATTGGTACTGTTTTTGCCAATTGGTTTATTAGTAAATTTAATGCTCGACACACTTATACCTATAGTTGCATTATTTTTGCTATTGCAACTATTGGTTTAAGTTTTTCAATGAATTTTTATAGCTGGGTAATGTGGCGCTTTTTTATTGGCATTGCATGCGCTGTCACTTGGGTGGTGATTGAAAGTTGCATATTACTCACCGGTCCAGTGCATACACGTGGGAAAATGCTTGCAGTTTATTTAACCACTTATTATTTAGGCACGGTTTTGGGGCAAGCTTTGTTGCAGTATTTTCCACAAGATGTCTTGTATTTTGGATTGGTTATTATGTTACTGATGGGGCTTGCGATTTTATTTATTTTGCGTACACATTATAAATTACCAAAAAGAAAAAAAAGCAGCTTTGACATTATGCCAATGATATTAAATAAACCCTCTCGGCTTGGGTTAACCGGTTGCGTTATTGCTGGTATGTTAATTGGGTCGTTATATTCACTGTTACCAGTTTATTATTCACACTTGGGTTATAGCGATATTCAAGTTGCTAATTGGATGATTTTACTTATTTTATCAGGAGTGGCAGCACAAATGCCTGCCAATTGGTGTGCCGACAAATTTGGACGGCAAATTGTATTGCTAATTGAATCACTGCTTATGTTGGTTGCATGTATCATGCTAATATTTAATTGGTTTGGTGCGTTGGCAATTATCTTATTAGGTGCAACCATTTACACCATTTATCCCATATCGATGGCTTGGGCTTGCTCATGTGTTAAAAAGCAAAATATTGTGGCTATGAATCAAGCAATGCTATTAACTAACACTTTAGGTAGCCTAGTTGCTCCTGCGGTGATAGCATTCATCATGGATAAAACGAGTAATACCTATTTATTTGTTAGTTTTGCTATAATTTCGTTATACTTCGTTATCTTATTAGTTAAAAAAAGAGGAACGGATGCGCAGCCACAAAAATCCACTTAAATTAATTGAAATATTGGCCGATGGACAGTTCCATTCAGGCGAAGAATTGGCAACCATTTTCGGCATAACACGTGCTGGTATTAATAAATATATCAAACAACTGCGCGAGTGGGGGATAGTATTAACGTCAGTACAAGGTAAAGGCTATTGCTTGGCTTCTCCTCTTAATTTGCTTAATAAAGCTAAAATTGACCAGTATTACCAGTCGAATAGTCAGTGTGAAGTATTACCGATTATTGATTCAACCAACCAATATCTGCTTGATCGAATAGGGCAATTAACATCAGGTGATTGCTGTGTGGCTGAATTTCAATCAAAAGCGAGAGGAAGACGTGGGCGAAAATGGTTTTCACCTTTTGGTAGCAATTTATACTTCTCGATGTATTGGCGATTAGATCAAGGCGTAGCCGCGGCAATGGGGTTAAGTTTGGTGGTAGGGATAGTACTTGCCGATACCTTACGCACATTATCAGGCCAAGAGATCAAAGTTAAATGGCCAAATGATCTTTACCTTAACGACCAAAAGTTAGCAGGTATTTTAGTTGAGCTCGCCGGTAAAACTGGTGATTGTGCCCATGTAGTGATTGGTGTTGGTGTCAATCTAACCATGACAAACCCCGATACCAACATAGTTAACCAAAAATGGGCTAATTTAGGTAATGTTGATCGTAATTTACTTGTGGCTCAAGTCGCCAAAGTCTTAAGAAGTCAATTAATCGAATTTGAAAAACATGGTTTAGCACCATTTATTCATGATTGGAATAGACTAGATAACTTTGCCAATCGACTAGTAAAACTATTAATTGGTGATAATACCATTCGCGGCATTGCAAAAGGCATCAACGAGCAAGGCGCTTTATTGTTAGAACAAAACGGTAAAATTAATGCCCATATTGGTGGCGAAATATCATTAAGAATTGATGAATAATAAACTTAAAATTATTTAAAATAACTATTCCGCTTGTAACAAGCGGAATAGATTAAGTAAATATATTCTTAACTTTTATTTTTTAAATGTCAAAACCCGAAGGGCATTAGCAGTCACAATCGCAGTCGTGCCTGAATCAGCCAACACTGCTAGCCACAGTCCAGTAAAACCAAACAAACTGGTAATCAAAAAGATCAGCTTAATTCCTAATGCAATGGTAATATTTTGTTTAATATTACGACTCGCAAAGCGAGTCAAACGAATTAACTTAGGTAAACTGAGTAAGCTATTTTTAGTTAATGCGGCATCGGCAGCTTCTAGCGCAACATCTGTGCCACTTCCCATGGAAATACCCACCGTTGCGGCCTTCATGGCTGGCGAATCATTAATACCATCACCTACCATAGCAATTGACGTTGTGTTGTGGAGCTTTTCAATGGTAATCAACTTATCGGCAGGCAACAGTTCAGCGCGGTATTCCATACCTAACTGATCGGCAATAGCTTTAGCCGCTCGTGCATTATCACCTGTTAGCATCAAAGATTTAATACCAAGCTGATTAAGTTCATGTATTGTAGTCTTTGCATCTGACCGCAACATATCTTGCAGAGCAATAATGCCCATCAGTTGTTGATTTGTTACCGCAACCACCACGGTTTTACCTGCACTTTCAAGTTCCGCAATGATTTTAGCGTGTTCATCATTTAAAGGCGTTGAAACGGTCGCAACTTTGTTTGGAGAAACAATATAAAAAATCTGATTATCAATCTCGCCTTGAATACCAATTCCCACAATTGCTTTACGATTATCGGCCTGATTAATGCTTAACTGATTTTGTAATGCGTAATCAACAATAGCTTTACCAATAGGATGATGCGAACCACTTTCAATCGAGGCAACCGTTGTTAATAATTGTTCTTTGGAAATATCTTGAGGAATCACATCGGTTACTTGTGGTTTACCTTCAGTTAAGGTACCAGTCTTATCAAACGCAACCAGTTTAACCGAACCAATATGCTCTAATGCTGCTCCACCTTTAATTAGCACACCTTGCTTTGCCGCATTCGACAAGGCCGAAGTTATCACCGCAGGGGTTGAAATTACAAGCGCACAAGGGCAACCAATTAATAACAACGTCAAGCCACGATAAAAACAAGTATACCAATCAGCATTGAACAACAAAGGTGGCACAACAATTACCAATAGTGCAAATAAAGCAATTGTAGGCGTATAGTAACGGCTAAATTTATCAATAAAACGTTCAATAGGCGCTTTGCGCTCCTCGGCATCTTCAATCATCTGTAAAATACGATCAACCGCATTTTGTCCGACTTCTGATACCACTTTAAGTTGAATTGTATTATCAACCACCAACGAACCAGCCAAAATCTTATCGCCTGAAAGATAATTAACCGGAATGGATTCGCCAGTTAATGCGCTTTCATCAATATTGGCTTGTTCGCTCATCAAAATCACATCAGCAGGCAACCGCCCTCCTGATGAAATTTCAATAATATCATTGGGTTTTAAACTATGACTGGCAACGGTTTTTCGTGCTCCGTCAATGATTATTACAGCCTCTTCGGGCATGAGCTGAGCGAGCGAGGAAATGCCTTTTTTTGCTTTACTTGTTGCAATACCTTCTAGCATTTCACCAATCATAAATAAAAAAATGACCATGGTGGCTTCTTCGGCTGCCCCAATAAATAAAGCACCAATAGCTGACACGCTCATTAACGACTCAATCGCAAATGGTGTACCACTGCGCGTTAAAACCAATGCTTCTTTCAAAATAGGAATTAACCCTATTATTGCGGTTGCCATAAATGCATATTCGCCAATAGTTTGATTATATAATAACAGGATATAACTCATCACAATTAAAGTTCCTAATACAACTAAAGGGATTAGTGCCTTTTTGTCAAAATGATGATGATCGTGATGATGCGAATGCTTATTGGAAGGCTCGAAAATAGGTTTATAACCCAACTCGATAACTTTATTTTCAATTAATTGAATAATTTCCTGATTCTTTTGGGGAACAAAAACCATTAATTTTTCGGTAGAAAATATCATCTTTGTTTGGCTAATATTAGGTAAGGTTTTTAAACCATTTTCAATTTTTTGAGCACAACTGGCACAATCCATACCGGCTATTTTCCACGTTAATTTAACATGTTGGTTTTGCCTATCAGGATCTTCTGGAGGATCGCCAAAGTTATTTTGGGATTTGGTAGTATGAGTATCTCCTCCGCAACAAGGCGTGGATTCTTGATGACAATTTATATCATGAGGCATCTGTACATGATTGTGTGCTATATTTTGACAATTACTATGACAATTATGATGATGTATGTATTTGTTATTGTATAACATAACATTACCTAAGTGAGTGGATGATTTTGATTGTACGCTAAAAAATAAAAAAGAAAATTATTTTTATTTTCATTATGTGCTAAATAAGGAGGATTAATTAAAAATGAGTTGAGCGAGTATGTTGTAGTTGAGTTGGATTAGTTGTTTAGCTTTTTTAGTCATTATAAATGGCTAGTTTACCAAACATTTAGCTAAATCTATAATCGTTATTTTTGTGATGTAATTATCCTATGTCTTATTGATGATAGGATATTAATTTTGTTTTATTATGTAGATTCCAACCCTAATCGTTTTTCAACTTACTATAAACAACGTGGGACTTTCTATAAATTATGAAATTTATTTATAGCAATGATAAGGCAAGGGCTCTTCATTGGGCGCTTTGTGAGAAAAAGCGAGCTCCTTTTATAGAGTTAAGTAAGATTAATAATCAATACACTAATATTTTTTATGATATAACAAATTATCATATTTCTTTAGAAGAAATCTCTAATGATATAAAAAAATTATATTTAGCATACCTTGAGTTTTTTATGCTTTCCGACCCTATGATTGATGAGTTGTATGATCAATATTATTTTTTTAATTTAATAGTAAAAAGTGAACATGCTAATTTTTTTGCGAAAAAATTATATGACTATCTTTTGTTTAAATTAGATAATTTCAGCCACAATAAAACTTAATACTATCTATGATGAAGGACAATCACATTGAAGCTTTACAACATATTTAATGATATCAAAAGATTGGTTTTAAATAAGATGAACCTAAATCAAAATAACTTTAATTGTGACATATTAAATAACATTTAATTTTGTATAAAATCATGAAATAGATAGGTTAATAATAATGATAGGGTATTTGTAATGAAGACACTTAGCCGTAAACTTGCTTTAACACAATTAGCTATTAATATGATTATACAATGTCCAACAAAAAAGATTGAGAATATTCTCTTTGCTAATTACCTTGATAGGCATGGTCAATCTTTAACATATACAAGTATTTTTGATGATGCCGTTCAAACATTTTTATTGGACTATTTTATTGATATTAAGCTAAAAGGATATTCTAATCACTATTTAAAAAAATACGTTAGTGATCTATATAATGAGCCTATCACTATTATTGGAAATGAAGATATTTTGCATATATGCCCATGTTGTAGCTATTTAACCTTAGAACATCAAGGGCAATACGATGTTTGCCCATTATGTTCTTGGGAGGATGATGGCACTTTGCATCATGAGTTAGATAAATACAGTGTAGTTAATCATTCAACTTTAAAGCAATATAAAGGAAAATTTGAAAAACAAAAAGTTAACTTCATTAATATTCCATATAAATCAGGTAATGATAATTAATAACAATTGTATAAAACGAGTATTTCATGGTACATACAATAAAATGCTTTTTGGATATCTATTTATAAGTATTAAAGGGTGATTAGATGACCAAAATATTGGCGTTATGGGATAGGCAAACACTACCGATAAAAGATGGCATTTACTTTGCCACTGGTGATTCAATTTCTTTTGCAACCCAATTTTATCCCCAATTATTTATAAAAAAGGGGAAGCCATTCAATTTGAATCTTTTTTTGAGCGAAGATCCTGATAATATAACTAGTATTGATATCATCAAAAAAATAACCCTAAATGATGGCAATAACTGCTATTTGGGAGAGGGGAGTTATGGCTCTGAAGGTTTTATCGCCTACTTAACACCAGAAAATGCTTTAAAATGGGTGATCTATTTTGAAACATCAAATCCATTTATTAATGCAATTGAACTACCTAACAATTTCCTTATAGTACAATCCAGCGCTAATTTTAAAATAACTATCGAATTAAATAACCCAATTAACCTTGTTTTATCTAAGAATTAGCAATAACAAGCCTAACATAGAACGTTATTCTACAATAAGCCAAATATTGATAATATATATTACTTATAATAAATATTATTTTTGGTTTGATGATTTTATCAAATGTAAACGCGAGTATTATTTATGAGGCAAAATAACCAACAAATTGTGGATTTGTTAATATCAAATAGTCAAATTTTAGTCAGATCCAAACCGTATTGTGAAGCGTTGTCGCAGTGGGGGCAGAAAAACATTGAGCAAGGTGCAGTGATTCATCGTGATTATGCCATTTTTGATCCGTTACCTGATGATACTTTCGGCGCAAATGTTTTTTTAACATTAGCAGATAGTTTTACAATAGATACTCAAACCTTACGATGTATTGCTATTCCTTTTTACACCCATCATGAATATAACGTTGAAGTTGCCTCTGCTACAGAAAAGTTTACCATTGACTTACCATTAAGTGCGCCATTATATTCGCTGTATTATGAAATTTGTGAAGGTGATGAAGTTTTTTATAAATTTACTTTTGTAGCTACCTCAACCCCAATCGTCGCACACTATATGATTGATGACGAATGGGGAGGAAAAAAACAAAAAATAATTCAATCAGGAGTACTATAATTCCACCTTTGCTATGATTAGCTCTAATTTATAGCCTGTTGTCAAAGCAAATAAAGAACAATAAAAGAAAAATAGCCAAAACACCATAAGCTATGTTGTCGAAGACGAAGGCATCGCAGTAGATATTATTTTGCCACGCTTTGGCCAGCAACCTATCCCAGTTATTTATTTGGAATCATTTGAGTATAACAAGCAAATGAAAGATGCTATTGATTTCATTACATCCCATCAAATTGAATTATACAGCATCATCAATAATGAAATGACTACATATATCTCTCAAGTTTATAATCAAGATGGTAATAAAGCGCTATCACAAATTTCATTAACAAAAATTTACATATTGCTAGATGAAAAAGATGAGTACGGCTTGATGTTTGCGTGGTCAGGGGATAGTGAACATGGTATAGGTATTAAAATGAAAAACATGTCAATAGTAAAAATAGATGCTGCAGAAATCGCATTTTTATAAAGAAAGTTTGCTATTAGGAATAGAATGTGATCAAAAAGCAATCCCTTCTTTGCAAAAGATCATGTGAAAAATTTGCAATGCTTTCAAATATTATTAAAATAATATCATTTAGCTAATTACTTGAATTAATATACTTTAATGCTCCGAATTGGAATTAAGTTAGCATAATGAAGTCGTAGTCAAAAAATATTGCGCTGAATCTTGGCTAATTAACTTAATTATAAGTAACGTAATTATCAGCAACATAACCGTTAAAATCTAAAATTAAGCAAGATGTATGAACTAAAAAAACTATGTCATGATTTACATTTACCAAGTGGTGATAAATTCACTCAAGATTGGGCGTATGAATTGCCAGAGCAATACCGAACCGAAGAATGGTTAGATAGATATATTCGTGCTTATACTCATTCAACTTATTCAAAAACACAAAAACGTATATTAATGACTTTGATACTGGATGTCACGAATGATTTAGTTTCATCAGGTATTAGTGTATCCACCTTAACGATTAATCAAGCCCTAAAACTTTTATTGCAGGATTATAATTATCATATGGAACTAATTGAGTATTGGTCATTATCTGACGAACCATTAGCGGACTGTTTTGCGCTAACTCCTGAAATAAGAAAGCTAAAAATGCAATTAACTAAAAAATAATATCCATTATCATCAATTTGCCTGCGAGGTTGATTATGCAACGAACGACTAATCTATCTGATGATGAATTAAAACTGATACAAATGCGATGTGAGAAAGCAACGTCAGGTCCTTGGATCTCTTATCTTGAAGGTCGCGATCATAACAGTGGCAGTAATTTTATTATGACAGGTGATAAAAATAACCGCGGTGAAGATATTGAACTTATTGGTGCAACTATTGCCGATCAAGAATTTATTGCTCATGCTCGACAAGATATACCAAAATTAATTAATGAAATTAGAAGATTAAAGAAGTTAATTGCAAGTTCTACATAATATTACCTAAACACATAAATGAAAGAACAACGCTTGATGAATTTACCATAGTGGGGGCTACTACTTATTACCTATATTCTTTTTCAACGCATTTATAGATTAATATAAATTGATAGAGAATCTTGGCAGATTAAAATGTTTTTAGCGAATAGATTACCGATGGAAATATTTGTAAACCAACAGTAATGCAACAAAATCAATGAACACTATTTTCATGGTAAGATGCAGTATTCAATGTGACTATTTAAGCTTATTTTACGACTATTTTGTGTACTTTATTGCAATGAATAAAAACATTATAACGGCTTAATATATTATAATTGTTAATATCATAAAAAACACAAATAATCCAATGAAAAATTATTACGCATTTGAAAAGTTAAACCCAAAAGAATTTATATTAGGAGCAGAAAAACAGCATATATTTCTTAATATGTTAGATATCGTATGCAAGGGAAATTTAACTTTATTTACGCAATCTTTTTCAAATTTTGTTCATCTATTTCAAAGTGATAGCTTTTACATAGCACATAACCTAATTTACTATAAAGGTAAAAAAGCTATATGCAAAGGGCATGTTGTGAAAGCATTAAAAACTCAACTTATTGATTTTATCGAATATGCAATTAATCATGATGATCTTCGTTCATTTTTAATAACGCCTATTATAGCTAATCCAAATAACAAACAGGTTTTTTATCTTACTGAGGAAGGATTTTATTTATATGAAATATAAATAATTTAAGTTTTTCTAAATGTTCGCATAGCGATAAGTGGTGATCATTACTTCTTTAATTTTTACAATCTGGTGTGACTAATTCTTAATGCCCCGCCATTTTTGCAAACAGAGTTATCATTACCATATAAATATAATAAATCCTATATTAATAAAGGTAGCAAAATCTAAAGGCATATTTATTAGTAAAGTGAGGAAAAATACGTTGCCTTATTTATTTTTAATTTTATTACGTTTATATTAAATTTAAGTATATAATTGGTCAAAATCCCTTTAATCTAATTCTTCAGTGTATTTTTATGACTAATATCTCTTCGTTTCGCCAAAAGCAAAGCGTTATTTTTGTTGCTTTTTTAGTCACTACATTTGTTGTTGGAATTGCTGGTGCTTTACAAGCCCCCACATTAAGTCGGTTTTTAACTTTCGATGTTAATGTTAATTCACGTCTGGTTGGGCTTTTTTTCTCGATTAATGCCTTAGCCAGTATTGTTGGGAGTTTTCTATTGGCTAAATATTCCGACACAAAAGGCGATAGGCGTTATATTGTTATCTTCTGCTGTTTAATGGGCGTAGCTAACAGTATCACTTTTGCGTTTACGCGCCATTATTTGATATTAATTACCTTGGGCGTTTTATTTGCGGCGTTATCGTCGGCTGCTATGCCACAAATTTTTGCATTAGCGCGCGAATATGCTGTTAAAACAGGGCGTAATGTTGTGGCATTTAATTCGCTTATTCGGGCTCAACTTTCACTGGCTTGGGTATTTGGTCCACCAATCTCATTTGGTTTGGCTATTAATTTTGGTTTTACGGCAATGTATTTAGCTGCCATGGGTATGTTTATGGTGGCGATGCTATTTGTTGCTGTATTTTTACCTTCAGTTGAAAAAAATCCTACCTCATCAATAAATAACAACCTAGATCTAAAAGTAGCAAATCAACCACTTTGGCAGAACAGAAATGTGCTATGTTTACTGTTATCTACTGTATTTATGTGGGCTGCGAATATGATGTATATCATCGATATGCCACTTTATGTTGATGAAGTCTTACATTTGCCCGATTCTTTACCTGGCGTATTAATGGGGCTAGCTGCGGGTATTGAAATTCCAGTAATGCTCATCGCTGGATATTTAGTGCCTTATTTAGGTAAACGAAATCTGTTTTTTATTGCGATTACTTGTGGGCTAATTTTTTATACTGGTTTGATTCTTTGCACTGATAAATATGCTTTATTAATACTACAACTTTTTAACGCATTATTTATTGGGATTGTTGCAAATATTGGTATTATTTACTTTCAGGATCTATTGCCAACTCGAATGGGGGTCGCATCGACTTTATTTAATAATGGTGTTATTTTTGGCGTCATTATAGCTGGAATGTTGCAAGGAGTGTTATCTGATATTTATGGGCATAAGATTATTTATTGGGTTGCATTGATTATGGTGGCAATATCGTTGTTATTTTGCATGTTGGTTAAAAAAGACACTGCTAGCCAAGTCAATTAAAGGCGAATGAGTAGCCAAAGTTAATAAGTAATCATTAACGCATAGCCTATTCGCCTTTTATTATCTATTTCGTAAAGGTATTGCATTGGTTTATTGCACCACTATCAAACCCACGTTTAAACCACGTGTAACGTTGTTCAGATGTGCCATGTGTAAAGCTATCGGGTACAATGCGCCCCTCGCTTTGCTGTTGTAAGCGGTCATCGCCAATGGCTTTTGCAGTGTTTAACGCTTGTTCAATATCGCCAACTTCAAGAATATTCTCTTTTTGCATGGCATTCCCCCACATCCCCGCATAGCAATCGGCTTGCAATTCTAACTTAACGGATAATTTATTATCGATATTTGCTTGGCCTTGCTTTAACCGCTCCACTTGGTCAAATGTTCCAAGCAAATTTTGCACATGATGGCCAATTTCGTGAGCGATTACGTAACCCTGTGCAAAATCACCTCCACCGCCCAGCCGTAGCTTTAACTCTCGATAGAACGAAGTATCAAGGTAAACAGTTTTATCAATACTACAATAAAATGGTCCCATAAAAGCTTTACCCATACCGCAAGATGTTTGGGTTGCGCCATTATAAAGCACTAATTTAGGAGGAGTGTAGGTTTTACCTAAATGTTGAAATTCTTGATGCCAATAATCTTCAGTGCTTGCTAAAATGATTGATGTAAATTTGGCAGCATCTTCATCATTAATTGAATATTGGTTTGAGCTTTGTTCAGTGCTATTTGTGTCAATAAGATCTGAATTTAGTATCCCTGTTAAATCAACACCATAATAGCCAGCAACTAATACCACCAGCAATAACGCAACTTTACCTTTACCACCAATAGGGATTCGAGCACCTGAATCACCAATCGATTGTGAGCGACGATCTTCAATATTATCGCTTTCTCTTTGGCCTCTCCAACGCATAGTCATTACCTTTGTCAGTTTTTATCCATTTTAGATGATAACAAGCAAGGATTCTAGATTAAACTGATGTTATCGTTGCAATTTGAAAAACTTAATAATAAATAACCTGCTTTACAATGAGTAAAGCGTTTGTTCTCAAAAAAGTTATTTCTTATTATTTTTAGGTATATAATATTACTATCACAGTTTTGTTTAACATTCAAAGGTATTATCATGCCATATTTATTGCTGACATTAGCGGCTTGTTTTTGGGGCGGTAATTATGTGGTGGGGCGAGTTTTAGTTACCCAAGCCGATCCCATGGTGATATCTGAAGGACGTTGGGTTATTACTGCGCTGTTACTATTGTGCCTTTATCATAGCCAAGTGCGTAGCGACTTATCCAAAATTAAAAAGTCAATCTGGCCAATATGTTTGCTGGCTATTTTTGGTCAAATTATATTTCCATTAGCGCTATATATTGGGCTTCAATATACCTCATCGCTCAATGCGTCAATTTATTTATCAGCCACACCCGGAATGGTTTTAGTAATGAATAAATTACTATTTAATGATGCAATTTCAAAAAATAATATTTTAGGTGTTTTGTTCAGTACTATGGGGGTTATTTATCTTATTCTGCAAGGAAATGTCGCCAATTTAAGTGAGCTCAGCAATATTAATAAAGGTGATTTATGGGCGATGGCATCAGCAATAAGCTGGGCTTGCTATAGCGCATTTTTACGGTTAAAAGATAAATCGATATCAGGTAATGCCTTTGTGACTGTGAGTGCCGTATTAGGCTCGGTTATGTTGTTGCCTATTGCGTTAGTCTATTTTTATTTTCATCCTATTGAGAACCTTGCTCATTATACGGATACGAGTTTTTTGCTTGGCTTATTGTATATTGCTGTTTTTGCATCTTGGCTTTCTTATTTATTTTGGAATAGAGGTATTGTGGCTATTGGCGCAACACGAGGGCAAATATATACTCACATTATTCCTTTGTCAGCAGGTATTTTCAGTATTGTCTTTTTACATACACAAGTTGCATATTTCCATATTGTTTCGATCATATTCATTGTAATTGGGATCTATTTTTGCTCAAAAAGATAAATCGCTAACTCAGCATAAAATAATGTGTGAAATATTTAGTATTGGCTGGCTAATTAGCCGAATATTTACAATATCGTGTTATTTTGCTATAATTAGTGCTCAATTTTCACGAAAAGGAATTGTTTTGTTGCTATTTAGTAGAAATCAAGATAGACAATAAAACATCGGTTTTTGCTTTTTTATTATCCTCATTTTTTATCTTTGCTGTATTTTTGCTTCAATTTTAATTAGCTGATAAGCACATTTCTTAATGTGTAATCTAAAAAGTACGTTCTTTGTGTATTAAAAGGTAACCGTTTACCTTGTTGCATCATTCCTTTTTTTATTCTTTGTATGTAAACAGGCGGTATTCTATGAAAAAGACAAAAAAATCCAAAAACAAACCATTAAATATTAACGATATTACCATAATTGATGATAACAAGTTAAAAAAAGCCATTACTGCAGCAGCGCTCGGTAATGCGATGGAGTGGTTCGATTTTGGTGTGTATGGCTTTTTAGCTTATGTGTTAGGGCAAGTGTTTTTTCCTGATGCATCGCCTAGTGTTCAAATGGTGGCGGCATTAGCCACATTTTCGGTACCGTTTTTGGTTAGACCGTTAGGCGGGGTGGTTTTTGGTATGCTTGGTGATAAATTTGGACGCCAAAAAGTACTATCCATCACTATCATCATTATGTCGTTAAGTACTTTTTGTATTGGCTTAATTCCTTCTTACGCTTCAATTGGCATTGTTGCACCGGTGTTATTACTGTTAGCTAAATTTGCGCAAGGCTTTTCAATTGGTGGAGAATATTCTGGCGCAGCGATATTTGTTGCCGAGTATTCGCCAGATCGCAAACGTGGTTTTATGGGGAGCTGGTTAGATTTTGGTTCTATTGCTGGTTTTTTAGTGGGTGCGGGTTTAGTGGTATTGTTATCAAGTATTCTTGGTAAAGAAGTGTTTCATGAATGGGGATGGCGAATTCCATTTTTATTTGCCCTACCATTAGGGTTGATTGGGCTTTATTTACGTCATGCATTAGATGAAACGCCTGCATTTCAACAACATACTGATTTAATGGATCACAATGATCGCAATCATATTGAAAATCAACCTAAAATGACATTTAAACAGATCATTACAAAATACTGGCGGAGTTTACTTATTTGTGTAGGGCTGGTGATTGTGACCAATGTGACTTATTACATGCTGTTAACCTATATGCCTAGTTATTTATCTCACAATTTAAATTATGATACAGATCATGGCGTGTTAATTATTATTACCATCATGATTGGTATGTTATTTGTGCAACCATTGATTGGTTTTATTAGCGACAAAATCGGTCGAAAGCCATTTATTATTGGCGGTAGCTTGGGGTTATTAATTCTTGCTTATCCTGCATTTGTTATGATCAACAGCGATATTATTGGGCTTATTTTTTTAGGGTTGTTGATTTTGGCTATATTACTTAACTGTTTTACTGGCGTTATGGCCTCTATTTTACCTGCTATCTTTCCAACCAGTATTCGTTACAGTGCGTTGGCTATATCTTTTAATATTTCGGTATTGGTGGCTGGTGCTACACCAACAGTTATCGCTTGGTTAGTTGCAGAAAGTCATAATTTATATATGCCAGCTTATTATCTAATGGCTGTGGCATTAGTTGGTTTACTTACTGGCATAAAAATGAAAGAAACCGCTAATCGACCATTGCGTGGCGGTACGCCTGCTGCATCTGATCGGTCAGAAGCAAAAGAAATTTTATCAGAACATTTTGATTCGATTGAACATAAGGTCGAAGATATTGATGAACAGATTGAAACATTGCAAGAACAGCGTCAGAATTTAGTCGATCAGCATCCTAAGTTAGATTGATTTTTGTTGCGTAATTTTAGTGCATCCGAGTTAGGACATTTTCAATAACTAACTCGGATTTTTTATAATGAGATTATTTAAGCATAACAAACCTAACACTTTACTCAATGATAACGACAAAATAGAGATAACAAAATAAATGGGTAAGCGTAAGATAAGATATAAAATTAAATAAAATCAATGGCTTTTCTGAACGACTTTTATAAGTTTAAAACCTATTTTTTAAGTGTGAAAACGAGTATAAATTTAGTCTAAAAATAGCTATTTGCGGTGTTTTGTGTTGTGCCATTTTTGGCACTATCGCTGAATATCAAAAGTTTGGAAGTTAACAACAAATAGCTTATTCAATACTAATTTATATATATCAAAACCTATTTTATGCCAGCTTACTTCATCATTAGTTTACTATGATACTGCCGCCGATACTCAGTTGGGGTTCGCTCTGTCTTTTTTTTAAAAATCCGACAAAAATAATTACTATCTTTAAACCCCGATGCTAGAGCAATTTCTTTTATATTTAGCTCATAATCCTTTAATAGCAATTTGGCATATTCTAAGCGAATTTGATTAAGATATTCATTTAATCCTATTTTACCTTCGTGTTGAAATAGATGTGATAAGTAATTGGGCGAAATATAGAACATATTGGCTAAAAAATCACGCGTAACATCTTCACGAAAATGCGTATCAATGCATTGGCGAATCGCCTCAAAAAGACTGGTAGTTTTGGATGATGTTTTAATATCGACATTTAGCAGATCAAGGGTGTTGCTAAGTAAACTGTGAATAAGGTGATAAGCCGTTTTATTTTGTTTGCTCGGTTGGTTATACCGAGTTAACTCGGTCAATGCTTGAATAATAAATGAGCCAACCCGAGGACCACGCCTTGGGATATTGACTTGCTCATGGGGAATCAATTGTCTGCCATCCCAATGTAATAGTGTTATAGCAATTTGCTGTTTGCCAAATAAAATAGTTAATAAGGTAGATGGGGCTTGCCAAATGGGTTTGTTCCAACTGTGAGCTGTGACATAAAGTAAATCGTTGGTTGAAAGTACTTTTTCAAGTACGTTGCCGTCGTTATTAGCCCATAGCATTTTTTGTTTACCATCTAAGATGATCTCAATTCTAGGAAAATCGACTTGATAGGCATGTAAAGGGGCACAATTGCTGTTATTAGCGAAATAGATGTGATTGATTGTTAGCGGGTGATTGACTAACTTAGTTAATTTGTTGTTAATGAAATCTGTCATAAGATTAAATTGATGATAAATCAAGTTGTGCGCAATTGTTGAGATTATATACAGATATAAAAAATATGAAATCAACATAAATTATTTTTTATTTAATAGGGTATTTTTTAATTTATGATTGTGTGATCTAAGTCTAAATTTTTCATCTAGCGTATATAAATCCAGTAAATGGCAAAAACGTCTTCTAGGCGGTTGGGTGATTTTTTTTTACTATGTTTAGTATAAAAATGTTGTTCTAAGTTAATAGATGATGATTGATCTGAATTAGGAGTGAACCATGGAACTATATCTAGATACCGCTGATGTTACGGCCATTAAACGTTTAGCTAAAGTGTTGCCAATTAATGGCGTAACCACCAATCCTAGTATTGTGGCAAAAGCAGGTAAGTCTATTTTTTCATTATTGGCTGAATTACAAGACGTGCTGGGTGCTGATAAACTGTTATTTGCGCAAGTATTGTCAAGCAATGCTGAAGAGATGATAAAAGAAGCGCATCAGCTAAGAAAAGCAGTGCCATCGATTGTGACAAAAATTCCCGTTAATGCGCAAGGGTTGATGGCAATCAAAGAACTCACCCTGCAAGGCATTCCAACCTTAGGTACTGCTGTTTATGGCGCAGGGCAGGGGTTTTTAGCAGCATTAGCGGGCGCTAAATATATTGCGCCTTATGTTAATCGTATTGATGCTCAAGGTGGAAGTAGCAAAGATACTGTGCAAGAATTACAAAAATTGTTAGATTTGCATTGCCCACAGTCAATGGTATTAGCCGCCAGTTTTAGAACACCGAGACAAGCGTTAGATTGTATGCTGGCTGGATGCCAATCGATTACTTTGCCCATAGATGTGGCTGAACTGTTTATTTCTGATCCAGCAGTCGATGCGGCAATCACTAAGTTTGATGACGATTGGTGTAGTGCTTTTGGTGCACTAACGTTTTAACTTTGTTTACCTATTTTTGTTTACCTATTTTTTGACTTGAGCTTGTTTTGCTGCTTTGGCGTGGAACAAGCTGATCTGCCTTTTTCAATTGTAAAAATAGCATAACTCTAACATTTTTATTGTATGATGATTCTTAATATTACTCACTATAAGGTGCAATGCTATGGATGAAAAAAATAATAAAATCAAAGTAAATAAAAAAGCTATTGTTAATGCATTACTCACAGTATTAAATGTTGAAAAAATCTCGCCTAGTTTTATTCGTGTCCAATTTAGTTGTAATAAGCAAGTTGATATTAATCCTTTATGGATTTGTCCTTACTTAAAATTGTTATTTCCTGATCCTTTAACTGGTAAAATAGAATTTCCCAAGTTTGATGATAATAATAAAATCGTTGTTGACGATAAATTACGCCGACTTGTTCGTAGTTATAGTGTGCGTGAGTTTGAATGTGCTAATAATGAGTTTTTTGTCGATTTTGCTATTCATCAGACTGGTTTAGCGTCGGTTTGGTCACAAAAAGCTAAGGTTGGGGATCAAATTGGTTTGATTGGTGCCGCCAGTAAATTGCAGTTTACTGATGATTGTTTGGTGTTAATGGGGGATGTTTCAGCCATGCCAGCGATCTGTTATACGATTGGGCATCTACCTAAACAGCATAAAGCTTTTGCCTTCATTGAAGTAAATCATAAAAATGATATTGTTTCATTATCAGACAATAAAGATATTGAAGTTTGTTGGCTAGTACAAAATTCAGATAATCCCCATCAATTAATTAATGCGGTAATCAACGCTAATTTATCAAGGCAAGGTAAACTGCTGTTTTGGGGAGGAATGGAGCGCTCGCTAGCACAAGCTCTTCGCCATGCGGTTAAGGATAAATATACACATTTACCGCCGGATGCTTTTCATATTACTAGCTATTGGCGAGAAGGTTTTGTCGAAGGTGAATTTAAACATCGTGAATAATTAGCGGTTGCTTTTTTATGAATATTCTTGCTCATTTACATTTGGCCACGTTAGCACATAGCTCGTTAATTGGTAATACTGTGGCCGATTTTGTTAAAGGTGATCCGTATTTAATTTATGATACTGATATTGCTGATGGCATTATGTTGCACCGAAAAATTGATAGCTTGACTGATAACTTGCTTGAAGTTAAACAAGCTAAATTACTGTTCCGTCAATCGTATCAGCGCGTTGCCCCCATTACATTGGATATTGTATGGGATCATTTTTTGTCAAAGCATTGGGATAGTTATGGGCTGTTGCCTAGTGTAGCTCAATTTAATCAAGTAACCAAAGCGCATATCCAACCATATATTAGCGCTTATCCAGTTGATTATCAGCACTTTATGAATGCGATGTGGCGTGGGTTGTGGCTCGAAAATTATGCATCTCTCGATTTTGTTGGCGACGTGTTAGCGGGTATGGCACAGCGGCGACCGAAATTATATTTGCTAGAAGAAACGATTATTGATATCAAACAACATTATGGCCAATTAGAGGCGCTGTTTTTTTTGTTATATCCTAAAATTTGTTTAACAGTAAAACAAGGCATTAACTAAGTTGGATTTAGTGCTATCGGTTTAAGTTTTATACACTGTAGCTTAAGCCGATAGCGGTGAGTATTTTTCGATTAATTAGGTAATATTAGTTTACCATCGTTTATTTGGATAACATCCTTACGATTTGGCAATTGGCTAATCGGTTTTAGATTTTTGTTTGTTACTTGTGGGGCATAGCCACTTTTACCACCGCGAGGCTTTGTGCGCACAACTTGGCTTACAGGTAATGTTGCTTTGTTGGTTAAGTTAGCCCATAACCATTCAATGGCGTCTTCACCATAATAATCAATCGGTAATAAGGTATTGTCAAACGGTGGCCTACCATCTAAGTAACTAGCGTTTTCAACTTCAATATATCGCAGTTGTGACTGACTTCCTTCAACTAAACTATTTAATGCCACATAAGGGCGCGATGTGTAGTTTGATAGTTGTTTAACATTATTACGTCCATGTATAATAAAGGTTTTTATGCCATGTAAGTTGCCAGAAGCGCTAACTTGTTTTATACCTTGCTCAACGCGTGGCTCTTGTGATTTTTTATAAACACAAATAGATCCTTTAGTACCATAATCAACTATCCCCTTCGTTTGAGAGCTAGAATAGAACTCTCGCCTTGGTGTATTGAGATCCTCGTTTTCAACAAGATCCAAAATAGTTGCATTCGGTCCATTCCATAGCGGTAAATGCCCGTTGGCCATTCCCCATATTTGCTGAAACGATATTTCCTCTAATGGTGCAACCTTACCTGTATAATTAATTGGATTTTGCTGAGTGCTTGCCACTGAAAAGTTACACATATTTTCGGTGACATCGTATTTACCATATGCGCTAATATATTGGTAAGGCAGTCCGATAGATTCAGTATAGTAAAAATACGGTAGCTGGATATCCATTTCTGGTGTCCAACCATATTTGTGTAGTTTTTCTAGTGCTTCTTTGGGCGTGCCTGTGGTGAGTAATTTTGCTTTTTTAAGGGCGTTACAGCGTTCTTGTGAATAAAGAAAGTAATCGGCATACGGCACGTAAGAATCATTTTTATGTGCTTTTATTGCTGGGATTGCACATGGTATATATAATGCGCCATAAGCACTGTAATTGGCAATGGATCTGGCTTGTAGTTTGTGTGATTTGCTATCGCCTATCTTGATCGAGACAGGGGTATTATCAAGTTTTGGTTGAATTTGTGGATTGACCGCAACAATACCATCAATCATATTTTGGTCATCTAATTCGCCGGCTTTTAATGCTGCTCCACCACCATCGCTTGCGCCATAGACTAAAACAAGGGTGTTATCTTTGTTAAAGATAGCTTGATCATTAGGTGAAAACATACTATTGAGTTCATAAAAGGCAAATTCTATGGATTTTAATACATGCTCACCCCAGCGGGCTTCGGCATTTAGTTTTGAGTGCAACTGTTTTACCGCATAGCGATGCGGGTATTTTTTTATGTATTTTTCTTTATTATCAATTGAAGTATAAAATAAGATATTACCAGTTTGTACTTCTCCCCATACGGTAAAGCCAACTTTGTGTTCCATATCATAAATACCGTTGCCTAATCCTTTGTCATTATAGACCACTGCGCAGTTGTGACGAAGTCCCCATAATCCACGAATTTGGACATCTTTGGCATTTAATATCCCGTCCGAATCACTAGCTGGAACTGCAACAATGCAGGGCTTATGTTTATTAAAATCAATTGGGATTTGTAATAACATACCTACGCCATCATTTCTTTGTACGGCTGTTATTTCGGTGCCTGCAAATTTGCCGTCAAATAAAGGTGTTAATTCTTGCTTCCTAAAACCAAATAGTGATCCTTCCCCAATTTTAGTATCAATATAGCGATTTAGCTTGGCTTGACGGCGTTCTTGAAAGTGTGGTTTGGTCGGAATTTCAACGTCAGGCGTGATACTACTGGTTGATAATGGCGTAAAACCGAGCCCAGCAGTAACAAGATCGTTGCTATCGCCATCATAATACGCCAAGGTACTGCGAACTAGCCATTTAGGTTTTACTATTGTATTGTCAATTTTTTTTGTGTTATGGCTCTGAGCATCTATATTCTCATTTACTACTTTCTCATTTACTGCTGATTCCATGCTCGCAACGGTATTGCTTGAATCAGGAGTTGTTTTATTGTCAGTATTGGTGATTTTGCTAGTATTTTCTTGAACTGTGTTTGTTTTTGCGGTTTCGCCCAATGAAGTTGATTTTGTTGGTTTTCCTTGTGCAATTAATGGCATGGCGACAAGGGCAAAAAATACCAATTTGGCTAATGTTTTTATTTTTTTCTGTTTCATTTTTAATTCCGTTGCAATCACGTTTTAGCAGATATAATTATTATGGTTTATTGCAAAAATTAGATGGTTATTTATTGATTAATATACCTATTATGATAGTTTTAGTCTTTTACTATGTAATTATACACGAATTTTTGTTATTCGTTATTGAGTAAATTTAAATTACAAATTTTCCAAAAAGCGGCAATGATTTTTTCAGATAAGCGTCTTTTTTGCACACAAATCCCTACATCAAATGGCTCCATTAAATTGGTGGACCATTCTGTAATTCGTTCTCGGACTCTTTCTGGACTGTTGTCCATCACGACTTTTGGCAATAAGGCGACACCACAACCCAAAGCAACCATCGACACAATCGCTTCATGCCCTGCGACAGTAGCATAAATTTTTGGGTTGGTTATTTTCTTTTGTTTAAACCATAAATCAATGCGGTGACGGCTTGGGCCATGTTCTGGCAATATAAAAGGGATATTGTGCCAATCAGGTTTTTTTTGATGCAATTTATCGCTAAATGAGCTATTTAGTTTGGGAATCAACAAAACCATGTCAATTTCACCAAATTTTAAAAACTCAATGCCCGTAGGTAGCTGTTTAGGTTTTCCTGCAATGGCTAAATCGGCAGCATTGGATTGTATTTTTCCAACCGCATCGGCGGCATCGCCCGTTGATAGTTTGATTTCAACTAATGGATAGTGGATCCTAAAACGATCAAGTATTTCAGGCAAATGGCTGTAGGCTGCAGTAACAGAGCAAAATAGAGTTAACTCCCCAACTAATTGTTGTTCTGATTGATCTAAATCCTGCCGTACTTGTTGGTGCAAATTGATCACTTGCTGGGCAAAACGCTTTACTTTTTCCCCTTCATGAGTCATTTGTACTTGCCGATTATCACGAATAAACAGTGCATGGCCAAAGTGTTCTTCTAAACGTT
Organism: Gilliamella sp. Nev5-1; assembly: GCF_001690895.1. Lineage (NCBI taxonomy): Bacteria > Pseudomonadati > Pseudomonadota > Gammaproteobacteria > Orbales > Orbaceae > Gilliamella > Gilliamella sp. Nev5-1. The sequence continues at coordinate 44,365 of NZ_LZHO01000068.1, forward strand.
GAATTTGTCTCGATAACGTTGATGGGCTGACATGCATGGCATTAGCTGTCATGCCAAAATGACAAGTTTCACACAAATGTAAATACAATTTTAGATCTCGAATATTCATAACTAGTTCCGTTTTTATACTGAAAAGTTAGGTTTAGCCTGAAACTTTTTGGCAAAAAGACAAACAGCATTTAGCAATATTAAAGTCAAATATTATGCATAGATAAGCCAATAAGGCAAATAACAGCAATAATAACATCAATGGCAAAATAGATAGATACCTGCTAAAATAAGTGATTATTTTGTGTGGATTAAAAAGTTAATTTTATGACAGAACAAGCGTATTTAGATGAAGTCAAAGCTCGTCGCACTTTTGCGATTATTTCTCATCCTGATGCAGGTAAAACAACGATTACCGAAAAGGTGCTATTATTTGGTCATGCTATACAAACTGCGGGTACCGTAAAAGGTCGTGGTGCCAATGCTCAACATGCTAAATCTGACTGGATGGAGATGGAAAAGCAACGTGGTATTTCAATAACAACCTCGGTCATGCAATTCCCATATAATGACTGTTTAGTCAATTTACTTGATACTCCTGGACATGAGGATTTCTCAGAAGATACTTATCGCACGTTAACTGCGGTTGATAGTTGTTTGATGGTGATTGATGCGGCAAAAGGGGTTGAGGATCGCACACGTAAATTAATGGAAGTGACAAGGCTACGCAATACACCAATTTTAACGTTTATGAATAAATTAGATCGTGATATTCGCGATCCTATGGAACTGCTTGACGAAGTTGAAAACGAGCTAAATATTATGTGCGCACCCATTACTTGGCCTATCGGTTGTGGCAAATTATTTAAAGGAGTTTATCATTTAGCGAAAGACGAGACTTACCTTTATCAATCAGGTCAAGGCCATACTATCCAAGAGATTCGAATTATTAAAGGGTTAACTAACCCTGATTTGGATTTAGCTGTTGGCGATGATTTAGCGCAACAACTACGTGAAGAACTTGAATTAGTACAAGGCGCGTCAAATGAATTTGATCTAGAGGCCTTTTTATCAGGTGATTTAACGCCCGTTTTTTTTGGTACGGCATTAGGCAATTTTGGTGTTGATCATATGCTTGATGGTCTAACAGCATGGGCACCAACGCCACAACCACGGCAAAGTGATAAGCGAGAAGTCAAATCTTCGGAAGAAAAATTCAGCGGTTTTGTGTTTAAAATTCAAGCCAATATGGATCCTAAGCATCGTGACCGAGTTGCATTTATGCGTATTGTATCAGGTAAATATGAAAAAGGCATGAAGTTACGCCATGTTCGTATTGCTAAAGATGTTAATATTTCTGACGCCTTAACGTTTATGGCTGGTGATCGTGAACATGTTGAAGAAGCCTATGCTGGCGATATTATTGGACTACACAATCATGGTACTATTCAAATCGGTGATACTTTTACCCAAGGGGAAGATTTAAAATTCACAGGTATCCCTAACTTTGCACCAGAATTGTTTCGCCGAATCCGCTTAAAAGATCCGCTTAAACAAAAACAGTTATTAAAAGGACTAGTGCAATTGTCTGAAGAAGGCGCTGTACAAGTATTTCGCCCACTAGCTAATAATGACTTAATTGTGGGCGCTGTTGGGATTCTTCAGTTTGATGTGGTTGTTGCACGTTTAAAATCAGAATATAACGTTGAGGCAATTTACGAATCAGTTAATGTCACAACCGCCCGCTGGGTAGAGTGTAGTGATGTAAAAAAACTAGAAGAGTTTAAACGTAAATGCGAACAGAACCTTGCTTTAGATGGCGGAGATAACCTTTCTTATATTGCGCCAAGCATGGTTAATTTGAATTTGACTCAAGAACGGTATCCTGATGTTAAATTTAGGAAAACTCGTGAGCATTAATTTAGTCATCTACCAAATCACAGAGTTTATCAAGATGCTGTAGTATTATTGATAAATTTGTTGTTTTTATTTTTTGTTATTGCTATTAAAACTGAGTTGAGCGAGCAGAAATTATGATTTATAAGAATAGAAGAAAATTAGTTAATTTTATTATTAGTGGATTTATTGGGGCTTTACTTACCACTTCATATTCATCTTTTGCCATCGAAAACAAGCTTGCCAAACCAGTTTTGTTAGAAAAGGTACAACAAAGTGAGCGCGACAAGCGCCAATATGAAGTTATTGAACTGGCGAATAAAATGCGCGTTTTATTGGTTTCAGATCCTAAAGCGGTTAAATCGTTGGCGTCATTAGCGTTACCGGTTGGTTCGTTGCAAGATCCCAAAGATCAGCAAGGTTTAGCGCATTATACTGAACATATGGTATTAATGGGATCGAAAAAATACCCCGAACCAGCGAGTTTTTCGCAGTTTTTAAGCCGTCATGCTGGTAGTTATAATGCTAGCACTGCTGCGCATCGTACTGCGTTTTATTTTGAGGTCGAAAATAGCGCATTTGAAACAGCATTAGACCATTTGGCTAATGCTATTGCCCAGCCAAATTTAGATCCTAAATTTGCCGATAAAGAACGTAATGCGGTAAATGCGGAACTGACCATGGCGAGATCAAATGATGGTTTTCGTATTGGACAGATTGATTCAGAAACTATTAATCAAAACCACCCAGCTTCTCAATTTTCGGGCGGTAATTTACAGACATTGAGTGACAAAGAAAGCAGTAAACTACAAGATGCTTTAGTTAATTTCCATCAAGGCTATTATTCTGCCAACATTATGGTAGGGGTAATTTATAGTAATCAGTCTATTAATAAATTGGCCAAGTTAGCAGAAAGCACTTTTGGTCAAATTGTTAATAAAAATATTGATGCACCTAAAATTGATAAGCAAGCACTAACCGCTGAGACATTAGGTAAACAAATTACGATGGTACCAGCGCAACCCAAAAAATTGTTATTATTGCAATTCCCCATTGAAAATAATGTGGCTAAGTTTGCTGACAAGAGTGATGAATATATTGGCTATTTAATTGGCAACCGTAGCAATAATACATTAGTTGATCAGCTTCAAAAGCAAGGTTTGATTGAGAGCATTCAAGCCTCAAGTAATCCAATTAAATATGGCAATAGTGGGTTATTTAGTATTTACGTTAATTTAACAGAAGATGGCCTTGCCCAAAAAGATAAGGTTATTGCAGCTATTTTTAATTATTTACAATTAATTCAACACGAAGGGCTTTTTGATGCTTATTATAAAGAAATGCAAAAAGTGCTAGCGTTAGAGTTTAAATATCAAAATATTGAACGTGATATGTCTTATGTGGAATGGCTTTCTGATCAAATGCTGTTATACCCTATTAAAAATGTGTTGAATTCTGATTATGTTGCTACGCATTTTGACAAAACAACGGTAGTTAATCGTTTAAAAAGTTTCACCGTTAATAATGCAAGGGTTTGGGTTATTTCTCCTAATCAATTGACGAATAAGACCGCTTATTTTGTTGATGCCCCGTATAAAATTGATAATATTACTAATGAAGAAAAAGTAAATTGGCTAAATTTAAGTAAAAGTTTTTCGTTTAGCTTGCCTGAACTCAACCCTTATATTCCAGATGATTTTACAATTTTGAGCCAAAACAGCAATCAATCACAACCAGTGGAATTCAGTAAGCGTGGAAACCATTTCCATTTCGTTAGTCAGTATTTTCGTCAAGAACCGAAAGCTGAAATTGTAGTTTCGTTACGAAATAATGAAGCTTTTATTGATGCGAAATCCAAAGTGGCGTTTGATTTACTCGATTACATTGTTAGCCGTCAATTAGCGCAATTACAATTTCAAGCAAGTATTGCTGGTATAGCCTTATCTACGGGTAGCGATGATGGTTTGATGATTACGGCTAGTGGCTTTAATCAACATTTACCTGAAATGATATTAGCGATACTTAATAGTTATCGCCAAGTAATGGTTGATGAACAAAGCTTAGCTTTAGCCAAGTCATGGTATTTGCAAAAACTTGATGCAGCGGAACATACAAATAGTTACCAATTAGCTGTTAATCCTGTGAGTGCATTATCTTCTGTTCCTCATTATTATGAGCGAAGTGTCAGGCGTCAAATCACAGAAGATATGAGTATTAATGATATTTTAACTTATCGTGATAATCTAATGACTAATTCTGTACCTTATATGCTAAGCTTGGGAAATTTATCTAATGAGAATTCATTAGATCTTTATCATGCTATTCAAAAAATGCTTGCACGCAAAGCTGAATTTACCCCAATGAAAAGCATCAAAATTAAATCACCTTTATTGGCACAAATTACTCAGCAGGCCAAAAGTACTGATAACGCCTTGATGATGAGCTATATCCCAACGAATTATGATCGTATTACAAGTAGTATGTTAAGTTATACACTTTATAAAATAATCTCGCCATGGTTCTTCGATCAGTTGCGAACTAATGAGCAACTTGGTTATGCTGTATTTACAACGCCAATTACGGTTGGGGATTCTGCGGGGATGAGTTTTATTATCCAAAGTAATCAGTATGATCCAGCTTATTTGCTTAAGCGTTATCAAGAATTTTACCCAATTATGTTAAGTAAATTAGAAGCTTTATCAGAAAATGATATTGAGCAATACAAAAAGGCGATACTTGAGGAGCTGACAATGCCACCTCAAACATTGGATGAAGAATTAAGCCGTTATATGCCAGATTATCGTTTATCACGTTTTGCCTTTGATTCACGCAGTAAAAAAATAGCGAAGGTAAAAAGTATCAATAAACAAGATTTGATCGATTTTTATCGTTATTCAATAATCAATCCAAAAGGCTTAGTGCTTGCTTCGCAAGTGCTTGGTAAGCGTTCAGATGATATTAAACAGCCTAATGCAATTTCAGAATTTACTGAAATTGAAAATGCATCAGCACTACAAGATATTTTATTAAAATAATATACTGAAATGTATATATTACCTGAAATATTTTTATAGAAAATTGGCAATGTAACTACCTTATGATACACTGCCAAAATTCGAATAATTTGAGTTAATTATGGTGAATGGAACAGTCGATTATTTGGCTATAGGACAGCGGTTACGTGCTTATCGCATCGCTGCTTCGCTTAAAGCTGAAGATGTAGCTCAAAGCCTGAAAATATCAAGAGCAGCGGTTTATCGTTTAGAAAAAGGCGAAATCGTTAAAATTGAGACATTAGCTCGTTTAGCCCTATTGTTGGATACTTCTTTAGCTAGTTTACTTGGTATAGATACTGAATATTACTCTAGTGGTGAAGGCTTTTTTGAGCGAATGCGTCAGCTAGAAGAGCAATCAACCCACATCTATTCCCATTTTGATCCATTTTCTTTTTTATTAACTTCTCCAAACTATCTATCTCATTTAGCCATGATGCTTGAAGAATCAAGTGAATCGGCTGAGCTGAAAAAATACGCAGTCATTTTGTCAATTTTAAAATATCGTAAAACACAGTTTTACCAATCAGTTCCTAAAGTAATTAATTTGATTAGTTTGCGGAATATAGAGCGGTTTTTGCACCTTGGCTTAGTCGGCGATTTAACCATTTCGCCGGGTAAAAAATCTGAAAGAATGTTGTTGGCACGCAAAGAGATTTACCATTTAATTGAACTATTAGAACAACAATCTTATGTGCCAACTATTGCAATTACGCAACAAGCAATTCCATCGATTGCTTTCCAAATTTTTTATCAAAGCGAGACTCCAATTTCGCTAGCAATTAGCCCATTTCGATTAGGTGAGTTACCAAATGTAACAACGGGCATTGCATCGATTACCTCATCGCCTGACGCAATTAAACGTTATCGTTCATTATTTGATAAACTATGGCAAAATAGCGCTAAAGAGCAACAAGCCATTGATTTGCTAAAAGCAACGTTAGATAAATTTTAAAGAATATTAAAGAGAGTCATTATGTTATCCTTAACATTACAACCCATAAAAAGATTTAATGGCACCATTAACTTGCCAGGATCAAAAAGTGTTTCTAATCGAGCACTATTACTATCCGCTTTGAGCCAAGGCGATACTCGCTTAACAAATTTACTCGATAGTGACGATGTTCGTTACATGCTTGATGCATTGACGGCTCTCGGTGTGAAATATCAATTATCCCATGATCGTACTATTTGTGATATTAAAGGTGCAGGTGGCAAACTATGCTCTTCACATGCATTAGAACTATTTTTAGGTAATGCAGGCACAGCAATGCGTCCTTTAGCAGCTGCGCTATGCCTTGGCCACAATAACATTGTATTAACTGGCGAGCCACGTATGAAAGAGCGCCCAATTGGCCATTTAGTGGATGCATTGCGTCAAGGAGGGGCTAAAATTGATTATCTTGAAAATGATGGTTATCCTCCGTTACATATTCATGGTGGTTTCATCGGAGGGAAAATTCAAGTTGATGGTTCTGTATCAAGCCAATTTCTAACAGCACTATTAATGGCTGCACCATTAGCTGAACAAGATACCGAGATAACTATTATTGGTGATTTGGTATCTAAACCTTATATCGATATTACTTTAAAAATGATGACGATATTTGGTGTTACAGTTGTTAATCAAAACTACCAAACTTTCATGATTAAAGCGAATCAAAGTTACCAATCCCCGAAAAATTACTTGGTTGAAGGCGACGCTTCTTCTGCATCTTATTTTCTAGCCGCAGCCGCCATTAAAGGTGGTACTGTAAGAGTAACAGGGATAGGTAAAGAAAGTTTACAAGGAGATACACAATTCGCTCATGTTTTAGAAAAAATGGGTGCTAAAGTGACTTGGGCTGATGATTATATAGAATGTTCGCATGGTCAATTAAATGGTATTGATATGGATATGAATCATATTCCTGATGCGGCAATGACGATTGCAACCACCGCTTTATTCGCTAAAGGGAAAACCACTATTCGTAATATTTATAATTGGCGAGTTAAAGAAACTGATCGTTTATACGCTATGGCAACAGAATTACGTAAGGTCGGAGCAATGGTTGAAGAGGGTCGAGATTATATTACTATTGAGCCACCGGCAAAATTAGCCCACGCTGAAATTGAAACTTATAATGATCACCGTATTGCCATGTGTTTTTCACTTGTTTCGCTATCCGATACACCTGTGACAATTTTGGATCCTAAATGCACCATGAAAACATTTCCAGATTACTTTGAACAATTTAAAAGATTAAGTGAATAATAGTATGAATAACACTATCCCAGTTATAGCCGTTGATGGACCCAGTGGAGTAGGAAAGGGTACACTTTGCCAAGCGTTAGCGAATCATTTTAATTGGCACCTTTTGGACTCGGGGGCAATTTATCGTGTACTGGCATTATCGGCGTTGGAAAAAAATATTGCACTAGATGATGAGAATCAGTTAGCTAACTTAGCATTAAATTTACCTTTATCTTTTGACACAAGTGATATTGAAGTTAAAGTGCGATTAAATGGGATTGATGTGTCTAAAAATATTCGCACAGAGCAAACAGGCGGGGCAGCATCAAAAGTGGCTTCGCTTAATCAAGTTAGAGTTGCGTTATTACAACGCCAGCGTGATTTTAGACAGGCTCCAGGATTGATTGCTGATGGTCGAGATATGGGTACGGTTGTTTTTGCTGATGCGCCAGTCAAAATCTTCCTTGATGCAAGCGCCCAGTCTCGTGCAGAAAGAAGGATGAAACAGTTGCAAGATAAGCAGAATCATGCTAAATTTGCCAACATTTTGCAGGAAATAACTGCGCGTGATGAACGCGATCGTAATCGAGCCATTGCACCGTTAAAGCCTGCTGTTGATGCGCTAATAATTGATACCACATCGCTGTCTATTCAAGATGTTTTTAATCAATCTATTACGTATATAAACGAAAAACTTGCGTTGTAAGCTAGCTTACGGCGTGAACTAAGCTCCATTATATGGATGAGTGGAGTATCGTAAACAACCCCACAAGACATGATGTAATGTGGACGTTAATATTAATTTAAGTATATAAATATGACTGAATCTTTTGCTCAACTCTTTGAAGAGTCTTTAAATCAGCTAGACACTCGTTCTGGTAATATGATCCGTGGTACTGTCGTTGCAATCGACAAAGATGTTGTTTTAGTTGATGCTGGATTAAAATCTGAATCAGCAATCCCAGTAGAGCAGTTTAAAAATGCCCAAGGCGAATTAGAAGTTCAAGTTGGCGACGTTGTTGACGTTGTACTTGACTCAATTGAAGATGGCTTTGGTGAAACCATCTTATCTCGTGAAAAAGCTAAACGCCATGAAGCGTGGTTAGTATTAGAAAAAGCAGTTGAAGATGCTGCAACAGTTTTAGGTGTTATCAATGGTAAAGTTAAAGGTGGCTTTACGGTTGATCTTAATGGCGTACGTGCGTTCCTTCCTGGTTCACTTGTTGATGTTCGTCCATTACGCGATACTTCTCATATCGAAAACAGAGAAATTGAATTAAAAGTTATTAAGTTAGATCAAAAACGCAACAACGTTGTTGTATCACGTCGTGCGGTTATTGAATCTGAAAATAGCGCAGAAAGAGAACAACTTCTTGAAAATCTACAAGAAGGTTCAGAAGTTAAAGGTATTATCAAAAATCTTACTGATTACGGTGCATTTGTTGATCTTGGTGGAGTTGACGGTTTACTTCATATCACTGATATGGCTTGGAAACGTGTTAAACACCCAAGTGAAGTGGTTGAAGTAGGACAAGAATTACTTGTTAAAGTACTTAAATTTGATAAAGACCGCTCACGTGTTTCTCTTGGCTTAAAACAATTAGGCGAAGATCCATGGGTTTCAATCGCTAAACGTTACCCAGAAGGTACTAAAGTAACAGGTAAAGTAACCAACTTAACTGATTATGGTTGCTTTGTTGAAATTGAAACTGGCGTTGAAGGTTTAGTACACGTTTCTGAAATGGATTGGACAAACAAAAACATTCATCCTTCTAAAGTTGTTAGCCTTGGTGATGAAGTTGAAGTTGTGGTACTTGAAATTGATGAAGAACGTCGTCGTATTTCTCTTGGCCTTAAACAATGTAAACCAAACCCATGGTTACAATTTGCTGATTCGCATAGCAAAGGCGATAAAGTTAGTGGTAAGATCAAATCAATCACTGATTTTGGTATCTTCATCGGCTTAGAAGGTGGTATTGATGGTTTAGTTCATCTTTCTGATATTTCTTGGAATATGCCAGGCGAAGAAGCCGTTAAAGCTTATAAGAAAGGCGATGATATCGAAGCTGTTGTACTACAAGTTGATGCAGAACGTGAGCGTATCTCTTTAGGTATTAAGCAACTAGAAGACGATCCATTTAGCAGTTTTGCTTCTAACTTCAAAAAAGGTGCAATTGTTAAAGGAAATGTGACTGCAGTTGATGCTAAAGGCGCAACCGTTGAAATTGCAGATGGTATTGAAGGTTATTTAAAAGCACAAGATATTGCTCGTGAGCGTATTGAAGATGCAACAACTGCATTAAAAGTTGGTGATGAAGTTGAAGCTAAAATTATCAATATCGATCGTAAAACTCGTGCAATTTCGTTATCAGTGCGTGCAAAAGATGAAGCTGACGAAAAAGAAGCACTTGCGGCTGTAAATAATTCTTCAACTCAAGAAGATGCATCATTTACTAATGCAATGGCTGAAGCATTCAAAGCTGCGTCAAAAACTGAGTAAAAAATGTTTATGTAAAGAGTAAAGAGGGCTTGCCCTCTTTTTCTTTTGTGGTATAGAATGGATAAATTCCATGCCACATAAAAAATTAGGAGTGATCATGAACAGATCAGATTTAGTAGAACGAATTGTAAACTGGCGGACTCACCTTCCTGTGCAACTAGTTGATGATTCGGTTAGAGATATCATCGAGCAGATCGCTTTAGCCATGGAAGGTAACGATCGTGTAGAAATTCGAGGCTTTGGTAGTTTTAGTTTAAATTATCGAGCTCCACGCAAAGCTAGAAATCCAAGAACTGGTGGTAATGTTGAAGTCAAACATAAGTACATTCCTCATTTCAAACCAGGTAAAGAGTTACGTGAAAGAGTAAACAACGCTGCAAAAGCATAATATCTGGTTTCTATTTTTAACTAAAAGCCTTTGAGTAAAATCAATGGCTTTTTTATTTTAAATAATGCCATTACTGTTATTTAATAACACTCATCAGTTTAGTAAACTCATTTACTCCTATTGATTAGCTAAGATCTTCTCATATTTTGCTCTTCATCATTATGAATTTTTTATAATTTTTAAAATTTGAAAGACCATTAACAATTTTAGTAAATTGTATCTGGTTTAATGATCAAATTGGAAGACTTCTCAAAAATTTCAAAACCATTTATTTTTTTTATGATAGTAAGTGATAGGCTAGTTGTTAGTTTAGACTAACAATAGTAGGCACTAATGAGACAATGTTGTTCCCTTGATTTAATGGCTATTATGTTTTCATTAGGTTGCCTACCATTACTATTTTTACCACATTTATTCTCTGATTTTCAGTGGTATTTTATTGCTATTATCTTAGTTATTTTGTTGTTAGTGACCCCAGATAAATTTCGTTGGCTTTTATCTATTTTTATTATATTTTGTTTAGGTTTTTTATGGTCTATTGCTTATTCTAAACAATACTTAACCAATATCACGCCTTATATTGACAAAATATTAGTTGTTAAAGCCAAAGCAGTAAGTATCAATACACGCCAAATAACAACAAATGAGCCTTATCATTTGTCGTTTTCTATTTTTTCTGTTTCAGACCATATGCTTCCTAATAATATTCCAATCACGGTTTATTGGGATAAGTTAGCACTTCCTAAATCTGGCCAAATTTGGCAATTAACATTAAAAGTTAAAGTAGCACATGGTTATTTAAATGAGGGAGGATTTGATAGCCAACGTTTTTCTATTGTCAATCGAAGTTTATTATCAGCTAAATTAGTTGATGCAGAATTATTGGTAGATGAATCTAATGTAAAGCAAGCAATTACTGATTCGGCATTACCCTATATCAATTTGTTTCGTTATAAAGGCATTTTACTTGCTCTTGCTTTTGGCGATCGTTCCCAATTAGATAATTCACATCGTACAGTGATGATGCAAACTGGTATTGCCCATTTAATGGCAATATCGGGTATGCATATCTTAATAGTTTTTGGGATGAGTTGTTTTTTTATCAAAGTTTGCTTGTTTTTTATTCCAAAGCGTTTTATGCATTTTTTCGTTCCGATTATAGCAGGCTGGTTATGTGCATTTTTTTATGCATGGTTAACAGGCTTAAATCCGCCAGCTTTGCGCGCCATATTTGCTTTATCTATCTGGATTTATTTGCGTTATAAAAAAAAACAAATAAGTGCATGGCAAAAAGTCAATCGAATTATTGCGTTATTATTGTTATTTGATCCGTTAATGATTTTATCTGAAAGTTTTTGGTTATCTTGCTATGCGGTAATAAGCTTGATTTTTTGGTTTGACTGGTTACCACTCCCTAAAATAATGAAGTATAAAAAACGTTGGTATGTAATAAGGCTATTGCATTTGCAGTTTGGGTTAACCTTATTATTGCTACCTATTCAATTTTTTGTTTTTCAAGGAGTGAGTGCCGTCTCGATCTTAACTAATTTAATTGCGATTCCCATTATTTCACTATTTACATTTCCAATTATTTTAATTGCGTTAATATGTAGTGCAGTTGACTGTTTTTATATTGCATTATGGTTTTGGTTTATTGCTGATAAGTCTTTGGAATGGTTGTTTTTAAGTTTAGATTGGCTTAATTGGTTATGGATTAAAATTCCTTCCGACTTTTATTTATTAAGTTTTTTCAGCTGGATAATTATAGTTATAATACGCACCAGTGTTTGGCGCCGATTTAGCATGACTTTGCTGGTAATTTTGCTGATGTTACTGTTGCCATTTTTTAAAGATCAGAACTATCGTTGGCGGCTAGATATGTTAGATGTTGGGCATGGATTGGCTATGGTTATTCATAATGGCAAATCAGCAATTTTATACGATACAGGTGCAAAATGGGATAAAGGTTCGGCTATGGAAAGGGTCATTATTCCTTTTCTACAGTGGCATAATTTGAACGTGGAAGGCATTATCATCAGTCATCAACATAATGATCATGCAGGCGGTTTGACTATGCTTCAACGCGTTTATCCAAAGGCATGGTTGATGAGCTCATCTTCTGATTACAATAATACTTATCCATGCTTAGCGGGTAATCGTATTATTTGGCATGATTTGACGTTTAATGTGCTGTGGCCGAAAAAATTGGTTGGTTATGCACAAAATGACGATTCCTGTGTGGTACAAGTTACTGATGGGCGATTTTCTGTATTATTAACTGGAGATTTAGAACGAAATCAGGAGTATCAATTAGTCACAACATATCGAAACCAGTTGGCATCTACCATCTTGCAAATTCCACATCATGGTAGTAGCACTTCATCAAGCTATGCATTTTTAAATCATGTTAAACCCGTAGTCTCGTTGGTATCAACGTCCCGTTATAATCCTTGGAAACTGCCATCTCATAAAGTAATGAAAAAATATCAAGATCTAAAGCTAAATCATTATATTACCGCAAGGACTGGGCAAATAAGCCTGTTTTTTGATAAACAAAAATGGAGCTTAAAAACCATGCGAAAAGAAATTACTCCTCGTTGGTATCATGATTGGTTTGGTAGTTTACCAATTTATGAGTAAAATAGGTTATCTTTCGCTATAGATAGCCGTTTTAATAATTGTTATATCGATATTAAGATATAAAACAATTTTACTAAATGTAATTGAGTGATGTTAAAGTTATGATTGAAAAACTATGGTATGGTAAAAATCGTTTATTTTGGTTATTCATACCATTTGCCTTGTTATATGGTTTGATTGCATTTATTCGTCGCTTTTTATATCGAGTTGGCGTGCTTAAGTCTTGGCACTCTCCAGTCCCGATTATCGTTGTTGGCAATTTATCCGTGGGTGGCAATGGTAAAACACCACTGGTTGTTGGTTTAATTGAAGCACTAAAACAAAAAGGATTACAAGTTGGCGTTGTTTCACGGGGTTATGGTGGTAAGTCTGATAACTATCCGCTTATATTGAATGATACCACCACAACGACGCAAGCGGGTGACGAACCTGTACTTATTTATCAACGCACTAATGTGCCTGTCGCGGTGGCTCCACATCGTTCGCAAGCTGTTCAAGCATTATTAAACCTGTACCAATTAGATGTTATTTTAACAGATGATGGATTGCAACATTATGCATTAGAGCGCGATATTGAAGTCGTCGTGGTTGATGGAAAGCGCTTATTTGGTAATGGATGGTGGATGCCAGCAGGACCAATGAGAGAGCGAGAAGGCCGTTTAAAATCAGTTGATTTAATTATCATAAATGGTGATAGCATAAATAATTTAGCAACGAAATATGCCCATAAAACCTATACAATGCAATTAGCGCCATTATATGCTGTGAACTTGCTTACTCAAGAAAAAAAGCTATTATCATCCTTGCAAAATATTTGTGCTATTGCGGGTATTAGCCATCCGAAACGCTTTTTTGATATGTTGGAAAAAATGCAAGCTAATGTGACTAAAACCGTTTCTTTTGCTGATCATCAAAAATTTACTTTGTCGTTATTAAATGATGTGGCAAGTTGTCAGCAAACCCTTTTAATGACAGAAAAAGATGCAGTTAAATGCAGGCAGTTTGCCCAACAAAATTGGTGGTACTTACCTATTGATGCACAGATACCAGCGCCAGCTATTGAGCAAATCTGTTTGCTATTAACGAAGATAGAATCCCAAAGAGAATAAAATATGAAAGAAACCCTTTTAAATGCACTTGCTTGTCCTAAATGCCATGGTCAGTTGCAATATGATGCCCATAATCAACAGTTAATCTGCTATGCTGATAATTTAATCTATTCAATCAAAGATAGCATTCCCGTATTGCTTGAATGTGAAGCCAAACCGCTTAACCGACCACAGCCTAACCAAGAATAAAAAATAAGGTATTAATTATGAATTTTTCGGTTATTATTCCCGCTAGATACGCATCAAGCCGCCTACCAGCTAAACCACTAGCGGATATTCATGGTAAACCTATGATTGTACGAGTAATGGAACAAGCAAAAAAATCATCAGCCAATCGTGTCATTATTGCAACCGATCACCAGCAAGTCTTTGATGTGGTCAAGGCGTATGGTGGTGAGGTCATACTTACTAGCGATAAACATAACTCTGGTACTGAACGGTTGGCCGAGGTGATAAATAGCTATCAGTTTGCTGATGATGAAATTATTGTCAATGTGCAAGGCGATGAACCTTTAATCCCGCCTATTGTTATTGATCAAGTGGCTGAGAATTTAGTGCAATATAAAACAGGAATGGCTACGTTAGCCGTGCCGATCCATTCTGTTGAGGAAGCGTTTAATACTGGTGCTGTTAAAGTTGTGACCGATAAAGATGGTTATGCACTCTATTTTTCACGTGCTACAATTCCTTGGGAACGTGATCGTTTTGCTAAATCGACTGATCTATTAAAACAATCCAGTATTGGTGACTTTTACCTTCGTCATATTGGTATTTATGCTTATCGTGCAGGTTTTATTCGCCAGTATATTAATTGGATGCCAACTTCACTTGAACAAATTGAGATGTTAGAACAACTTAGAGTGCTTTGGTATGGCGAAAAAATTCATGTTGCTGTGGCAAAACAGCCTCCTGCAATTGGCGTTGATACGCTAGAAGATTTAGAAAAAGTAAGAACGTTATTTAAGGAATAAGCAATGGCAAACTTTACGGGATTTACACCAGCTGGACTTAATTTTTTACAAGATGCTTGGATCAACAATAGCAAATCATGGTTTGAAGAACATCGTGCGATTTATGATAACGATTTAATTAGACCGTTTAGGCTATTGGTGGAACAGTTAACCCCCGAAATGCTCAAAATTGATGAATGGTTTGAAACTAAACCCTCTATAGGTAAAACCATTTCACGCATTCATCGAGATACACGTTTTTCAAATGACAAATCACTTTATCGTAGCCACTTATGGTTAACCTTTAAACGACCTAATCAAGGTTGGAAAGAAGCACCAGCCTATTTTTTTGAAATCAGCCCAAGTAGTTATCAATATGGACTTGGCTATTACTGTTCATCCAAAAAAACGATGGATATTTTTCGAGAAGAAATTCTTAATGATACTAAAAAGTTTTTATCGATGACACGTTGTATTAAAAGACCATTTGAGCTTGTAGGTGAGAGCTATAAACGACCGTTAATCAAAGAACAAGATGCCCAAATAGCGACATGGTACAACCGTAAAAATCTTGCTGTTATGGTGACAAGCAATCATATTGAGGATATATTAAATGCTGATTTACCACAAAAATTGGTTAAAGGATTTAAGCAATTAGTTCCGCTTTATGATTATTTAATGCGGGTTGAGCTAATTAAAAACATACCCACATTTTAGTTTTGTAACATGAGCTTTAATATTAGATATTAGGAAAGTTTAATATTAATTCTTTAACACCATTGATAATAAATTGCGTTCCAACGCAAACCAATAAAAATCCTAAGATTCTTGTCGTGGCTTCAATGCCACTTTTCCCCATAAAACGCATGATGTTACCTGCGCTGCGCATACAGAACCAAAGAATAATACATAGCAGTAAAGGTACTAATATTGAAGCAGAGTAAATAACCCAAGTTGCAACATCATAACCACCGCTTTTTACTGTTGATGACATACTGATTATCATGGCAATGGTTCCTGGTCCTGCGGTACTTGGCATGGCGAGCGGAACAAAAGCAATATTATTTGACACTTCTTTCTTTTTGGCATCGGCTTCCAGCGTTTTATGCGCAGGCTGCTGAGGAAATAACATTCTAAAGCCAATAACGCCAACAATCATACCGCCTGCAATGCGTAATCCTGGAATTGATATACCAAATGTATTCATGACCAGTTGCCCACAATAAAACGATACCACCATAATCATAAACACATAAATACACGTGAGTTTCGATTGGTAATTGCGCTCCTCATTGGTCATATCGCCCGATAAACCTAACAACAGTACCACAGTGGTTAATGGGTTAGTTAATGGAATAAATAAAATTAAACCAAAACCGACAGTTTGTAAAAGTTCTAACATAAATTTGCTTGGTATCTAACAAAAACTGTAGCTAAGTATAATTGAAATATATAAAAAATGCTCGAAATAAAGTTATTTAAAAATAACTAAAAAATAGGATAAAGCAGTATTGGTTTTTATAAGGCATTGAAATAAAATTAAATAAAATCAATGTCTTTTCTGACTGGTTTTTAGGGCGTAATCGCAGGTTGAAATGCTTTAGAAAAACAATTTATATAAATAAGAGGTAGCAAAATGAGAAAGTGATCCTCGCAAAAAAATGGGAAAATGTTACCTCTATGATATAACTAACAATCATAGGAGAACACATTATGGTCAAAAAATTCAGTGCAGGATTCAAACAACCAGCAGTGGATTATGCTTTATCTAATGTTCACTTTTCATTAGCTGAAATCGCTAACCATTTAGGAATAGGCAAATCAACACTGGATAAGTGGGGGTAGACAACTTAATCCTAACAAAACCAATAAAATTGAGCTAACTAGTGAGCAACAAAAAATTATTGCACTAAAAAGGAAAAAAAGAATTAAAAATGGCCAATGAAATTCTAAAAAAGGCGCATGTGTGCTTCATCAACAATCGGAGTCGGAGTTATTTTATAATTAAAAAAGGCGTGGCAGAAATGCATCAAACAGTTAGGAAATGTGCGACAGGCCTGTAAAGTGATGTAGTATAGTGGGGATAGCTATTATCGCTTCAAAAAAGTTTATAAGCAAAGCGGAGTGTTAGCGCTTCAGAAAATAATTCGTAAAAACTAATTTATAAACTTTATTTTAACTTCGAAGATGCAAAATACACCAAAACCAAAGTATACAGCTAACAGATAGATGAGATTGATGAACAATTTTATAAAACGATGAAAACCGAATGTTATGATGTGATGTTCTGATGTAAGATTTATAATGAATTGTCTAAAATTCAATAGGATATTAAAAAAAAGCTGAAATTTTATAATAAAGAAAGAGCGCATTTAGGCAAGTATTTTTGTGGCAAAACACCGTGGTAAACTTGGCTAAACACAAAGGCGTTAGTTAAAGAAAAGTAACTGGAGAATTTATTTTGTGCATTAGACATACATTTTGTTAAAATAAATTCTGGTGAATAATTAGTGTTCGTTAGTTTAAGTTTGAGCTACTATACGTAATTTATATGCCAAACGATTACAAGTAATATAAAAATATTATTCGGGTGAAATCCGACAATAAACTGTACGACTCGTGAAAAATACATGAAGATGGGCTAGATCAACTTTACATACACGGCAAGGTAATGTTAAGCCAATCAATTCTATTAAGAAAACACGGCTAGCAGCTTGAGTTTTTTGAATATAATAAAATAGATAATATAACCAGTTAGAAAGTAAGGAGAAAACAATGTTTCATATAGTAAATTTAAGATTAGGAATGAATGATATCAATGCATTAGTTAACACGTATGACAGCGATAAAAATCAAATTCTGCCGTTTATAAATACAAGAGGAGAATTAAAGTCGGATTACTTATTCAATAATTTTCTCCCTAATTGGGGTAATTATCCATTTATGATTGACGCTTCTTTTATTACTCCTGATATGTATGATGAGTATAATCAAGTTAATGGTTTATTAGATCATACTAATGCTTTTCAACATAAATACGAATTTTATGAAAGAATTGCTAATGTTAATAACAATTTAATCCCAGTTATCAGTATATTACCGTCTAGAACGAGAGATAATCTTCAATTTTTATTTAAACTTGAAAATAGACAATACAAAAAAATTGCATTAAGAATAACGGATTTGTCACAAAGCTCAATTAATAACTTATTTGCATTATTAGCGGCATCATATGATGTTAAGAAGATGCTAGTATTATGCGATATAGGATCAATAGTTGGTGAAAATATCAATGTAATTCAAAATAGATTGGACTATATTTTACAGAGGCTTTCAATTGAATATGAGGGTATTGATGTTTCAATAATCTCAACATCATTTCCATCACAAAAAACACCTAACCGAGATGTTGGTGAAGCAACACCTCACCCTGAAACACCTAATCGAGATGTTTGGGATGTAATACCTAACCTTGACTTACTTCTATATTTTAACCTAAAAAGTTCATTTCAAGGAATAAACCTAATATATGGAGACTATGGTGCAACTAACCCAACATCTCCAATTGAATATGTTCCTGGAATGCAAATAATACCATGTGTAACTTACTACGATAATTATAATTGGTATCAAATGAAAACGGGCAATAACCATGAATTTAATAAATTTATTGATTTAGCTAATTGCCTTGTTTCTGAAAATTTTTATCACGGTAATTATTTTAGTTGGGGAGACACTCAAATTTATAACATTGCAAATAAAACCATTAATAATGGTCATTCAGGAACATGGGATGGCATAAGGATTAATCAACATATTACTTCTATTGCCAGAATGCCTTAAGCTTGATACTGTAAATAAATTTGTGTATTTGCCTATTTTTAACTTATTCTAATGTACAAAAAATAGGTGAATAAAAATTGATGAAAAAAATCAAGAGAGTTAGTGACTGAACTAGCCAAAAACATGGAAACTCAAGACGATTTAGGCGTAAAAAATGCATAATTCAGTATAAATATTACGACTGAACATTACATTGTAATATTCGGTGTTTATTGTCTTATGAAATCGTTCACAAATCCTATTCGTCTGCGGGCTATAAGCTTTGGTTTTGGTGTGTTCAATCTCTGCTGGTTAGGATAAAGTTCATAAGCATGGCTTTCCTTTATGTCCATTATATTCTGTGCCTAGGTTGGTATGCGTAATAGTGGTATCTGTTCACTATCAAAAAAAGGAAGCGTTTTATCAGCTACAATTAAACTATTTTTTCAGTATAGACTTTGGTAAAAGCCAGCCTTGAATAGGTATCAATAAACGTTTGTTAGCCTATTTTGAGTGAGTTACAAACTAAATACTTATCAATATACTTTATGTATTAGTCAGCACATCATAATGATAGGCTTGTAGCAAAAAGATTAATGTTATTATTTTTCATTATGTTATAAAATAAAAACTTGAATAAAATCAATGGCTTTTCTGAATGATTTTTATCGTGCTCAGCTAATCTAATCTTTCATTATGATACATCCTAGCCCTTGTCCCTGATATTATGTACTAAGCTTGGTGCATCTAAACGAGCTTTATGTTGCCAATAAAGTGCTTTGATATTCTCAAATAGTTCATTTGATTTTGGTTCACGCTTTAGCCAAACATAATAACCTGATACGCTAACTTTTAACTGACGGCAGACTAGCGGTAATGGGTATGGCAACAAATGTTGCTTCATATATTGGTAATTCACCGACTTGGATGGTTGATAAAGTACACATGCGCCTTTTTTAGCATTTCATTGGCCATTTTTAGTGCTTTGTGTTTTTTCTAGCGCAATCATTTTTTGTTGCTCACAAGTTAGTTCACGTTTACTAGTTTTGTTAGGATTAAGTTGCCTAAGCCATTTATCCATCGTTGATTTATCAATACCTAAATAGTTAGCGGTTTTAGCCAATGAAAAATGCGCATTAGATAAAGCATAATCAACTGATAGTTATTTGAACTCTACGCTGAATTTTTTGACCATAATGTGTCCTCTTATGATTGTTAGTTATATCATGGAGGTGGCATTTACCCATCTTTTTGCGAGGGTCATACCGGTTTCAGCTACTTTTAAAGGTTTAGCTACTTTTAAAATAGTTACGATTTGATGTTCAGTCATTTTTTATCATTAAATCCCCTTTTACTTTTATCATAGAGAATTTTCTACTTTTTTGTTGCACTATTTTAGGAAGTTGTTACATAAAGCATGACCAAACAAATGTAAAAAAAGAGATGCACATTGATATTAAATGCATCTCTTGGTTTCTTTGTGTTTTATGTATAGTATTTAAAATGGAATATCGTCATCAAAATCCATTGGAGGCTCAGGCATAGCTGTGGGTTGAGGGGCTGAAGTTGGTGCACCTTGCATTGTTGGGCGAGATTGTGCTTCTGGCGCAGATGAATAATTATTGGCACTTTGTCCCCATGAACCGTTACTTGCTCCTTCGTTGTTATTGCGAGAACCTAAAATTTGTAATGTACCGCCTATTGGGTTAATAACAACTTCTGTCGTATAACGATCGTTACCTGATTGATCTTGCCACTTTCTTGTTTGTAATTGACCTTCAATATACACTTGAGTGCCTTTTTTTATGTACTCACCTGCAATTTCGGCTAATTTACCAAAAACAACAACTCGATGCCATTCAGTGCGCTCACGAGTTTCGCCAGTCTGTTTATCTTTCCAGGATTCTGATGTCGCTAAACTAAGATTAGCAACCGCGTTACCATTCGGCATGTAACGAACTTCTGGGTCTTGACCTAGGTTACCAACTAAAATGACTTTATTTATTCCTCGATTGGCCATTATTAACTCCTAAAAATTGCATAAGTATTTTAAACTATGTATTGTAGCATGAGACTATAGTAATATCAGCGAATTTAATTCTATTAATGGAATTTTGTTCACATTTTGTAAAGATATAGAAACATTAGTCTAATCATAGGAATTTGTTACTATAACGAGTATAATACCCGACATTTGTTGATGTATTGTTCTAAACATATTCCCCCTACTGGAGACCTTATGATTAATGCGTTTGGGTTGAAAAACAAACAATTAGTAAAAATTAATGAAGACGATATAAATAATGCGACTTGGATTGATTTAATAGAGCCAGAAGAGGCCGATCGTGATTTTGTTTTAACACATTTAGGACAAAACTTAGCAACGAGTATTGAATTAGATGATATTGAAGCGTCAGCTCGTTTTTTTGAGGATAATGAAGGATTACATGTTCACTCTTTCTTTTTTTATGCTGATGCAGAAGATCGAGCAGGCAATTCAACAGTAGCATTTACTGTGCATAATGGGCGACTATTTACATTGCGAGAACGTGATCTTCCCGCATTTCGTTTGTACCGAATGCGCTCACGTTATCAAACTATGATTGATGGTAATCCCTATGAAGTATTGCTTGATTTATTTGAAGTTAAAGTGGAACAATTAGCTGATCAAATCGAAAATATTTATAGTGAATTAGAAGAGCTAAGCTCAATTATTATGGATCGTTCTGCACAAGAACATTATGATGAAGCGATTACCTCATTGGCAGAGCTTGAAGATACTGCATGGAAAGTACGCTTATGTTTAATGGATAGCCAACGTGCGGTTAACTATTTAGTTCGTCGTGCCAAAATGCCGACCGATCAGCTTGAACAAGCACGTGAAGTTATTCGAGATATTGAGTCGCTTGTTCCTCATAATGAATCGTTATTTCAAAAAGTAAACTTTTTAATGCAAGCTGCGACTAGCTTCATCAATATAGAACAAAGCCGAATTATTAAGATTTTCTCGGTGGTGTCGGTTGTATTTTTACCGCCAACTGTGGTTGCTTCTGCTTATGGTATGAACTTTGAATTTATGCCCGAATTAAAATGGGAATATGGTTATCCATTTTCGTTACTATTAATGTTGTTAGCGGGGGTTGCACCTTATATTTATTTTAAACTAAAAAAATGGTTGTAGTTCTTGGTTATTTTAAATAATCTTTAAGACTTTTTCTCCGCTAAGCTAACTTAGCTTAGCGGAGCCTCGCCTAAGTAATATCATTAAGGTAAATTAGTTAAATGGTGATAAATAGTTCATAATATTACCTGTTGCACTTTGTGTAGCGGATAATATAAATACTGTTATTTGAATTAGTATAATTAATTTGTCACAGGAGGGAACAACATGAGTCAATATGCACTAGTTACTGATATTGGTGGAACCAATGCGCGATTTGCACTGTATGATTTAACAACTAATAAGTTATCGGCAATCACTAAAATTCTTATCTCAAAAAATGATGTTTTATTAACATTAATCAAAGATTATTTAGCATCCCAATCAGTAACTGTTAAAATGGCTTGCATTGCTATTGCTTGCCCAATTGATAGCGAGGATGTGATCAATCTGACAAACAATGATTTGTCATTTTCACGTTCTGAGTTGGTTCGAGTATTAAACCTTACAAAACTGGAAGTAATCAATGATTTTACCGCTGTGTCAATGTCGATTCCTCAATTATCGAAAAATGAATTAGTTAAAATTGAGGGGGGGGAGCCTGATTTAAATTATCCAATTGCAATTTATGGCGCTGGCACAGGGCTTGGTGTTTCTCATTTAATCAAAGTTAACCAACGCTGGGTTAGTTTATCTGGTGAGGGTGGGCATACAGAGCTACCGATGATTAGTGATGAAGAGGATCGTATTTTAGCTCAACTAAGAAAAAAATTTGGGCGAGTTTCGACCGAACGGTTTCTTTCAGGCAGTGGTATTGTTAATATTTATCAAGCTTTGTTACATATTAATAATAAACCTATAGAAGAGGTGACACCTGACATTATTGTCAACAAAGCTTTATCAAATAGTTGCCCACTTTGTTTGCAAACTTTAACTTATTTTTGTACCTTTATGGGTCGGTTTGGTGGTAATTTGGCTTTAACACTTAATACACAAGGTGGGGTTTATATTGCTGGAGGGATTGTACCGCGTTTTATTGAGTTTTTTAAAGCATCACCATTTAGAGAGGCATTTGAGCATAAAGGCCGAATGTCATATTTAGTCAAAAAAATCCCCGTTTATGTAATAACTCATGAGGATCCTGGGTTATTGGGTGCAGGTGTTTATTTGCAAAATAGTCTTAAATAAAGATTTATTGATAAGGTTTTATTTTATGATGTGGTGTTATATTTATCGAAGTACCAAAAAAGAAAACTGTTATTTATATATGGAACATGAAAATAACTTTTCAAGCATTCCAGATAAGATACTTTCGATTTTTGGTACACCAGTATTTGTGATGAAAGTGTTACTTGATGGCAAACGACGTTTTGTTGTTGGCACTTCAGATGAAATCGAACAAAAAATAAAAACAGATGGCTTTTTCTTGCAGATGTTAAAAGAAGATGATTTTAAAGTATGATTGAACCATTTTGGGAATATAAAACGTTAGAGCAAATGAGCGACGAAGAGTGGGAACAACTTTGTGATGGTTGTGGTCAGTGTTGCCTGAATAAACTTATGGATGAAGATACGGACGAAATCTTATACACCAATGTAGCTTGTAATTTGCTTGATTCTAATACTTGTCAGTGTAAACATTATTATAATCGCTTTGATTATGAACCAGATTGTATTAAGTTAACACGTGAAAATTTACTTACTATCGAATGGTTACCTGTTACTTGCACGTATCGTTATTTTTCTGAAAAAGGCACGCTACCTGATTGGCACCCACTTATTACAGGCAATAAGAAGCTTATGCATAAGCTAAAAATATCGGTTAAAAATCGCATTGTTTACGAAAAAGATGTGATCTGTTGGGAAGATCACATTATCTAATACAGACCAGCATTATTGCCTTCTTAAAACTGTGGTTAAACCTGCGTTTTTAATAGGTATTTCTATACTCAATTTGGTATGGATTGTTAATAACCTAAAGTGATTTCTTGTTGTTAAAAATCAGACAGATAGTCTCAATAAGAAGTAATTAATTTAGTCCTCAGTAGAAATAAAGGCATCAATAAATAGACCTCGAATTATATCGAGGTCTATTAACAATGAGCTAAGGCGCAATAAATGCCTTTTCTTATATATTTTTCTTATATATGAGGTTTATTTTTTAGCTTGCTCAGCGGCTTTAACAATTGCTGCAAAAGCATCTGCTTTTAGTGATGCCCCACCAACTAATGCTCCATCAATATCTGGTTGAGTAAATAGTTCAGCGGCATTTTTGTCATTAACAGAACCACCATATTGAATGATTACTTGCTCAGCAACTTTAGCATCTTGTTTAGCTATATGGTCACGAATAAATTTATGAACAGCTTGTGCTTGTGCTGGAGTTGCTGATTTGCCAGTTCCAATTGCCCAAACGGGTTCATAAGCAATAACCGCGCCGTTAAATGCTTGAACTCCAAGCGCTTTAATTACCGCATCAATTTGGCGAGCGCAAACAGCTTGTGTTTGTCCAGCTTCGTTTTCTGCTTCTGTTTCACCAATACATAAAACAGGGACTAAACCAGCTTCTTTTATTACACCAAATTTTTTAGCAATAAATTCATCAGATTCTTTGTGGTAAGTTCGACGTTCTGAATGCCCAATAATTATATGACTAACGCCGATATCTTTTAGCATTTCAACAGAGACTTCACCTGTATAAGCACCAGACAGATTAATGCCGACATCTTGAGCTCCCAAAATAATATTAGAGCCATCTAACTGATGTTTTACCAAATCAAGGTAGACTACCGGTGGTGCAATTGCAATATTGCAAGCCGTGTTATTTGATAGCTCATTTCGTAGCCCTGCGACTAAGCTTTTAGCCATGTCGGTACTGCCATTGAGCTTCCAATTTCCCATAACAAGTGGTTTACGCATAATTTTCTCCAACTTAAAGTTTAAAATAGTGTTGATTTTAGAATGAATTCGGTATAATGATTAGCATTATACACCAAATAATTTGAGCTTGAGGAAAAATATGTCATTAGAAATATTGAATCAATTAGAGAGTAAAATCCAACATACTGTTAATACTATCACTACATTACAACAAGAGATTGCTACTTTAAAACAAGGCAATCAGGAGTTGGAACAGCTGATTAATGATAGTTCTGATGAAATGAAAGCGTTACGTGACGAAAACGACAAACTAAAACAAGATCAACAAATGTGGCAACAACGCATTCAAACTTTACTAACTAAAATAGGTGAAATTACCCAATAAGTTAGCTACTTTACCTGTAAACGCGACTTATGTCGCGTTTGTTTTATTTTTTACTAAATGCTATGACGAAACTTAAGTTTAATGCGAGAAGAGCTAAAATCATTATGGATCACTCAGACTATTCATTTAATTGAAAACGAATCTGGGCGGTTTGCAGATCAAGATATTAATAGACAAGTAAGAGCGATGCAGACATCACTTACTAATCGTATTGTGATGCGTGCTGTCATGTTGTCTAAAGAAAATGGTTTGCTTTCAGCGCAAAAAACATTATTACGTGCAGCAAAACTTTCTTTTATTATATTACTTTTTTTATCCACTATATTTGGGGCAACCTTGGCTTTTGGCGCTTTAAGCCAAGATCCGGTTAATTTGTATTGGGCTATTTTTAGCTTATTAGGCATGCATTTAGTTACCTTATTAATTTGGTTACTTTCTTTTTTCTTTTTTTCAAATCTTGGTGGTAGTTTACTTGTTTATTGTTGGCTATGGCTGACTAAAAAATTTTCTCAGAAAAAGACAGTACAACAGCTTATTCCCGCTTTTGTTGAGTTATTTGGTGTACGTATCCGTTGGTTAATTGGTTTTGTTCTCAATCTTTTTTGGACCCTTATATTAAGTAGTGCGCTATTAGTATTAGTTGTTTTATTTTCAACTCAACATTATCGATTTGAATGGAAAACAACATTACTGAGTTCGGATGCTATTATTAATTTAACTCATTATTTAGGTTGGTTGCCTTCTTTAATCGGTTTTACCATTCCAAACAATGATATTATAAGACTCAGTGAACAAGCATTAAATACCAGTGACGCACGTTCAGCATGGGCAATTTGGCTACTTGGGGTTTTTTGTGTTTATGGACTAATCATTCGATTGCTCTGTATGGTGATTTGTGGGCTTAACTGGGTAATAAGTTGTCGGCAAATTAAATTAAATACTCAAACTGCCTGTTACCAATTATTAGCTAATGACTTACAACCATTGTTAGTTAATGTTGAAGATGCGGATAGTAAAGGAAAAGATAAGGTATCTCACTTAACCAACCACTTTATAGAAGATGGGCAAGGCGCTTTTTTGGTCGCCATTGACATACAGGAAGATTGGTCTCCACCAGATTCAGTTACTTTTTTAGGTTTTTTAAATACACGCGAGCAACGCCGTAACATTTTAGATTATTTACAATTATCGCCAGCTAAAAAATTATTAATTGCTATTGATACTGATAGGGCTCCTGATAGGGGAATGTTAAATTTAATTGATCAATTGATGAATAAATCACAACAAAACCGAATTTGGTTTATTAATCAAGGTAAGCAACTTAATAATTGGCAGGATTTATCACTACAATCAGCTACACCAACATGGTTAAACGAGGAATTTTAACATGTTAACAACATTAAAATTAGCTGTGGTAGGGCATTCAAATGTAGGTAAAACTTCGTTATTACGAACTTTAACTCGGAATAGTCGCTTTGGTGATGTTTCTGATAAACCTGGAACAACTCGACATGTTGAGTCTATTAAAGTGCCTTTAGATAAGCAAAAGTCAATCATTTTCTATGATACGCCTGGATTAGAAGACAGCTTGGCATTATATGATTACATTAATCAAATAACGCCAGCAAATAGTAGGCTTGATGGCGTTGATAAATTAACAAATTTTTTACAAAGTCCTGAAGCAGAAAATTCTTTTGATCAAGAAGCCAAGGTCATTAGGCAGTTATTAAAAAGTGATGCAGCTATATATGTTATTGATGTGCGAGAACCTATTCTTGCTAAATATCATGATGAATTGGCTATTTTAGCAAGCGGTGATAAACCATTGTTAGCCGTACTAAATTTTACTGCCCATGAGGAAAAAAATGAAAAGGAATGGAAAAAATTGCTTTCACGTGTGGGGATTCATGCTATCATAAAGTTTGATGCTATAGTGTCCCCCATAGACGGTGAGGAGCGGCTGTACAAAAGCCTAGCTTTATTAATTGAACCTGCAAAGGTTATTTTAGAACAATGGCTAGATCACATTGTGCAAATGCGCGAATCTCGCAATCACAGTGCTAATTTGATTATCGCAGAAGCATTAGTTGATGTCACTGCTTTTTATAAAATGGTAAAATCAGATGACAAACAAGCTATTGTAGATATGCAAAATCAAGTAAGAAAACGGGAACAATTAGCAATAAACGAATTGTTAAAACTTTATCAATTCAATTCTGTACTAGAGAGTGAAGAGCATTTACCTTTAATAAAAGGTCGTTATAATGCCGATCTATTTAATATAGATGCGCTAAAAACGATGAGCAAACATCTGACAAAAGGTTTTGTGTCAGGTGCAACTATTGGGGCAAGCATCGATTTAGCTACAGGCGGAATTACACTTGGCTCAGCAGCTTTAATTGGAGGCGCTGTTGGTAGTTTAATGCAAACAGCTAAACATTATGGCTCTAGAATGCGATATCAGCTTTCTGGGTATAGAAAATTAAGTATTGATGATGTGATTATTTGTTTTTTTTCTTTAAGGCTTATGAATCTTAAAGAAAGTTTAAATTATCGAAGCCATGCGAACACATCTCCTATTAAGTTATCAAAATTAGACAAGCAAGAATGGGAAAAAGGTGTGTTGCCTAAAAGTTTAAAGGTAGCTAGACGTTATTCGCATTGGTCGACTTTAAATAAAGGAACAAAAAGAAATGATAAAAAATGGCAATCGACTATTAGGAACGTTGCTGAGCAGTTGCATTAGCACGCAGAAATGTTTTTTAATAATTACATTTGTTTTGTCTATTTTTATGCTATTTGGCTGTAGTTCTAGCCAACCTCAGGTTTCAGGCAAGAAAACTAAATCTGATTCGATTATGTTAGCTAAAATAGACTCCCATTATAAAAAATGGCAAAATACACCCTATCGTTATGGAGGCACCACGTTAGCAGGTAGTGATTGTTCTGCATTGGTAATGAATTTTTTCAAAAACAAACTGTCAAAAAACTTACCAAGAAGTGCTGCTGAGCAAGCTCGATTAGGTGTTAAAGTTAATAAGCCTAAAGCAGGTGATTTGGTATTCTTTAAGACAGGCCGTAGCCGCAGTGGTTTACATGTTGGGATTTATTATGCTAATGGTAAATTTTTACATGCTTCAACATCAAAAGGTGTGATTTATTCAAGCTTGAATGATAGTTACTGGAAGAAGCATTATTGGATGGCACGCCGTTTAATAACTAGCAGAAGCTAAATCTATATGAAATTAAAGCACTCTAAATTCAATCTATTTAGAGTGCTTTAATGTTATTTTATTCTTTTCCTCTATAATTAAATCATTGATTTTTGTCTTAATTCACGCATTACTTTTGCTACATAAAGCATTTCTTCTGGAGTGCCAAGTGATATACGACACCAATCAGTGGCAGGGAAAAAATCTCGGCCAACTAATATAAATTTTTGTTTCATTAATTCCCGATAATCATTTAATGCAATAGGGGTTTTATGAAATATAAAATTGGTTTCTGATTTAAGATAATGAAATCCAAGCTCGGACAATACTTTTTCCATGATTTCACGTGATACATCAATTACTTTTTTACAATAAGCCAAATATTGAGTATCTTTTAGTGATGACAATGCCGCACAAACTCCACAATAATTAAGCTTTTCGCCTGCTACATACTGGGCTATGTTTTTAGTGTTTTCTTCTGTACTGACAATGTAACCTACTCGTAATCCAGCCATTGCATGAATTTTAGAAAATGTTTTAAGTAGTATAATATTTTCATACCCTTGGGTAATAAATTTGTCTGCTGATTCAAAAGCTGGATCATTGACAAACTCGGCATAAGCTTCATCGAAAATAAAAATGGTGTTTTTAGGTTTACTTTTTATCCATGATTCAATTTCATTTATGCCAAATACAGTAGAAGTAGGATTATTGGGATTAACTAAATAAACAATAGAAAATCCTTGATAATTTTCAACCGCTTTTCTTAAACCATTTATATCAATTTTCCAATCGGTTAAACATGGCACTTTAGTGATTTTTAAATGAAATATTTTGGCAAAATGTTCACCATCACTATAGGTGAGTTCGGGTATCACTAATTGAGCATCAGGTTTTACAAAAGCAGAAATAGTGCTACGGATCCCTTCTGATGAACCTGCTGTCAAAAGAATTTGTGTATCACTTACTTGATGGTATTGAGCTAATGCTTTATTTAAAAGTGGCATTTCAGCTTTTGCATATCTATTTGCTTTCCAAACGGCATCAATGGCTGCTTGTTTGGCTGATGATGACATGCCCAGCGCATTTTCGTTAAAATTGAGCCGAACAGGGCTAGTTGCATCTGGCACTACTGCTTTATCAAGCATCGGTAGTGAGAATGAAATCGAATTTTGTGCTTGTTGAGCATACGCTTTAGATAATAGCTGATTAACGGATAATCCTGCAATTGCTGCACTTGAAAATGTTAATAGTTTTCTTCTACTGATATGTAAGTTAGACACCATGATTCACCTCATTTTTAATTGTTTTTTATGTGGTCAATAATGAATTATGCAAAAATAATACCAAGTTTATAACAAGCACGAGAAAGGAAGCACTTTGTGAGATAAAAATAATAAAATAATGATTATTCTTGTTTAACATCTACATTATGTGCATCATGATGATTTAAGCGTGCACTAATCTGGCGCTTTATTGCGCAAAAAAGAGCGAGGGAAAGAACCGTTATCATCAACGGTTCTTTGAGGGATATGTTACCAACTATTCGTGGATAATAACGCTTAACTCTCTGCGGGTGTTTCTATGTCTGAATAGGTTGCCAGCATCTGTAAGAATTTATATTTAGAATTCACCATTTTAGTTGAACGTTCATGTAAGGTATTAGCAATTGTTGGTTCAAGTGTTTCTAAACGACGGAAACGCTGTTCTTTCAATAATATCCCAGATAATAAATCGCTATTCGGTGCTTTTGAGTCAAGTAATAAACCTGGCTTGCCTTCAGCCATACGACGTGGATCGTAACGATACAGCGGCCAGAATCCTGACTTAACTAAATCTTTCATTTGTTCGTGTGATTTAGCAAGATCATAACCATGCTCTTCACACGGGCTATAAGCAATAACTAGCGATGGTCCATTATAGGCTTCGGCTTCTTGCAAAGCTTTAAGTGTTTGATTAAGTTGCGAGCCTAACGCAATTTGTGCGACATAGACATGACCATACATCATTATATTAACACCAAGATCTTTACGGGCTTTATGCTTACCTAAATCAGCAAATTTTGATACAGCGCCCATAGGGGTAGCTTTTGACTGTTGGCCACCAGTATTAGAATAACACTGAGTATCTAATACTAATATATTGACGTTATCCGTTAAGCTCATCACATGATCAAGCCCACCAAAACCAATATCGTAAGCCCAGCCATCGCCACCAATGGCCCAAACTGATTTATCAATCAAATAATTGGCATCTTCGATCAATTCTTGTGCTTGCGCAGAACCTAAATGGGCAAGCTGTTCACGTAACAAGGCGACTTGTTGGCGTTTTTCAGCAATTGATGTTTCTGATGATTTTAAAGCGATAACAATTTCAGGTGAAATGTCGCCTGCAACATAATCAAGCAAACGCAATGCTCGTTTTTTATGTTGATCATAAGTAATGCGATAACCTAATGCAAACTCAGCATTATCTTCAAATAGCGAATTTGCCCAAGCGGGCCCACGACCAGCATTATCAGTAGTGTAAGGTGATGATGGAAGATTACCGCCATAAATGGATGAACACCCAGTGGCATTAGCAATCGCTAAATGGTCGCCATAAAGTTGCGTTAACAATTTAATGTATGGTGTTTCACCACAACCAGCACAAGCACCAGAATATTCAAATAGTGGTGTAAGTAATTGTGATGTACGTACATCAATGCGTTCAAGCGTGTTGATATCACGATCTGGCAATGCGGTAAAGTATTCAAAATTAGCTCGCTGAGTATCAATATTGTCGATACGTGATTGCATATTGATGGCTTTAATTGCAAAATTATTGCGATCACGGGCAGGGCAAACTTCGACACACAAGTTACAGCCTGTACAATCTTCTGGTGCAACTTGCAACACATAGCGTTGACCTTTCATATCACGGGCTTTGACTTCAAGCGAGCTTAATGAGTCTGGTGCATTAGCCATATCATCGGGCGCAACAACTTTTGCACGAATGGCAGCATGTGGGCAAGCAACAGCACAATGATTACATTGGGTACACAGTTCGGGTTGCCAAATAGGAATTTCTTCAGCAATGTTACGTTTTTCCCATTTAGTTGTGCCGATCGGCCATGTGCCATCAGGTGGAAATGCTGATACAGGTAAGCTATCGCCCAAACCAGCTAACATAGCGGCAGTGACTGTTTTAACAAAATTAGGCGCGTTAGCTGGCACAATTGGTGGCATCATGGCACTGCTTTGATCAACGCAACTAAGAGGAATTTGCTCAAGTGAGGCTATAGCTAAATCCAGTGCTTTCCAGTTATTTTCGACCAAATTTTGCCCTTTACTACTATAACTTTTAGCAATGACTTCTTTTAATTGGCTGATATTAAAATCATTTTTGAAAATTTCAGCAAGGTGAAAAAATGCTGCCTGCATGACGGTATTTATTCTGGCACCTAAGTTACATTCACGAGCAATTTTGGCCGCATTTATGATATAAAAATGTGCGCGTTTTTGAATTAATTGTACTTGCACTTCTTTGGGTAGGCGATGCCAAATCTCATCTTTACTATAGGGTGTGTTAAGCAAAAAGATGCCATCATCTTTTAGTTTATCCACAATCTGATATTTATCGATAAACTGATCTTGATGGCAACCAATAAAATGGGCGCTGGTAATTAAATAAGGTGAATCGATTGGATCTAAACTGACACGTAAGTGAGATGTAGTTAAACCGCCAGCCTTTTTAGAGTCATACACAAAATACCCTTGTACATAAAAAGGTGAGCTATCGCCAATAATTTTAATATTATTTTTGGTTGCTGAAACGGTGCCATCACTACCGAGCCCATAAAAAAGAGCTTCAAGTGCAGATTTTTGTGGGATAGAGCAGTTTGGTAATGGTAAAGAAAGACCTGTTATATCGTCATAAATACCAACGGTAAAACGAGGTTTTGGCTTATTCGCTCTTAACTCAGTAAAAATCGCAAGTACACAGCGAGGATCGAACTCTTTTGACGATAACCCATAACGCCCCCCGATAATCAGTGGCATGCATGTGCGCTCTCCACGTGATAAGCTTTCGGCAAAAGCAGTAATAATATCTAAATACAGAGGTTCGGCTTGCGCTCCTGGTTCTTTAGTTCTATCAAGAACTGCGATTTTTTGGGCAGTATTTGGGATCACTGCAAGTAAATGTTCGGCAGAAAAAGGGCGAAATAATCTAACGATCACAACACCAACTTTTTCATTTTGTTTAAGTAGCACATCAACCACTTCTTTGGCGGTGCTAGCTCCCGATCCCATAATCACAATAATGCGTTCGGCATCACTAGCGCCGTAATATTCAAAAGGCTGATATCTTCTGCCTGTTTCTATTGCAAAAGCATCCATAGCATTAACAACATGCTGATAAGCATTATCATAATAGGTATTTATTGCTTCTCGGCATTGAAAATAGGTATCAGGATTAGCTGATGTACCGCGTGTTACTGGTTTGTCAGGCGTTAAAGCTTGTGCTCGATAAGCTTTAATAGCCTTATGCGGTAATAAGTTATGGATCTGTTCATCACTCAGTGGATAGATTTTATTAACTTCGTGCGATGTTCTAAATCCATCAAAAAAGTGAGTAAAAGGAACACGACTATTTAAACTGGCCATTTGTGCAATTAAGGCAAAATCTTGTGCTTCTTGCACCGAACTTGAACAAAGCATGGCAAAACCAGTTTGCCTAATTGCCATGACATCAGAATGATCGCCAAAAATTGAAAGGGCATGCGTTGCAACTGTTCGTGCAGCAACATGCAAAACAAAAGGTGTAAGTTCACCAGCTATTTTATATAGCGATGGGATCATTAAAAGTAAGCCTTGTGACGAAGTAAACGAAGTCGCAAGCGCACCTGTCATTAATGCACCATGAACAGTAGCAATTGCGCCTGCTTCGGATTGCATTTCAATTACTCGTGGCGTATCACCAAATACATTGTGCTTATTAAATTCCGCCCATGTGCTAGCTTGCTCTGCCATTGTTGAGCTTGGCGTAATTGGATAAATAGCGATGACTTCGTTTGCACGATAAGCAACAGATGACACTGCACTATTAGCATCTGATATGATCATTAAAAAACCTTTAATTTTATAGCGTTATGACATTACTAACTTTTTAATTATTAATATATTATAACAGAAACTAAGATAGCTTTTAGTTATTTTTATGTTAAACATTTTGCTATTATCTTACAAAATAAAAACATAAAAAGACAAAATTAATTAATTCAATTAATTAAATTAATATATAACTAAATAACGGTTATAAAAATGATATCAGCAAGCTAAAAAACTAAAATAAGAATAGAAAATAATGATCATAAAAGCGCAAGGTAATCATTAATAGAATGACGTTGATATGTTTTAGATATGTTATGCTAAAATTCATCAATATGTTATGGGTAGATATATAGATTTTTAAAAACAAAAGCAATAGCCAAATTGATTGACAAAATATCAGATAAGCAAGTAATTGATATACTACAAACTGGTGATACCTATTTCCAAGAGTGTTCAATATTCTGTGTCATTTCCTTTTTTACACCTAGTTAACCGAAATGACACAGAATTTTGAATACTCTCATCCTATGTGTAACTACT
Organism: Gilliamella sp. Nev5-1; assembly: GCF_001690895.1. Taxonomy (NCBI): domain Bacteria; kingdom Pseudomonadati; phylum Pseudomonadota; class Gammaproteobacteria; order Orbales; family Orbaceae; genus Gilliamella; species Gilliamella sp. Nev5-1. Next base: position 78,214 of record NZ_LZHO01000068.1, read on the forward strand.
CAACTGCCATTTTCTTAGGCTTTTTTATCCATTTTGTATCTACTTATTTTTACTCATTCGCTTAGTTCAAAAATAGGCAAATACATAAATTTATTTACAGCGTCATTTTTCTCGTTGCTTAGCAAGGTCAATAAGTTTGTCTAGGCTAATTAAAGAATTCATTACATCATTTTGACAAACACTTTCATCATTTTGATAGATATCTTCATCATCTTGATATGTATCTTCTCTTGTAATCCATATTAGCCAAGCTTTAACTGCTAAATATTCTTCAATGGTTAATGTTGCCCAGCGTTCAAATAGATGGCTCTCAGACAGTATTTTTTCAAAATCCATAATCCAAAATACGATTTTATCTATAAGATCTTTAATTCTTGCTTTTTTATCCCATATAACTCTTGCTTTAGCTAAAGCCTCAGCTCTAGCCATAGCTCTTGCTTTAGCTCTTACTTTAGCTCTAGTTCTACCTAAAGCTATATCTATAGCTTTAGCCTCAGCTTCAGCCTCAGCTCTAACTATAGCTTCATCTTCAGCTATAGCTATATCCATAGCTTTAGCTGAAGTAATAAGTAACCCAGGTAAATAATAAGCATAGGCTGATGGAGTAAATAAAAATAAAGCATCATCATAGTTTACGTATATATCAAGAGTAATATCTTGCCAATTCTTACCCAAAAATTGTTTTAGCGCTATTTCATCATCTGGCATCATTATTGGACCTAATTCCCACATCTCTTTCGGACGCTCTCGCCAAGAAAATGCCTCCGTTATTTTATTGAATAATATTTTTTCATATATAACATCATATTTTTCCTGTTCAGGAGCTATTACCTTTTTCACCACCCAAAAAGCCTCCTTTCTAAGTCATTTTTATTTACATAACATCTTTTTATTTCACTATCTATCTGATTGATCCTCACCAAAATATTTGGACAGGCTATACTAATTAGTACCCGTTTTATCAGGTTATTGTTACGATAAACAAAAGAAATCACCGATGACAAATCGCATTTCAAGAAGAAAAAAATGCCGTTTTACTTACCAATAAAAAAACAAATGGTGATTCTATATCAACATGCTAAAAAATAAACGAATATTGTTGCTGAGTATGACATCACTAAATCCGCATTAGATAAGAGGATAAAGCAATATCAAACCACTGCCTATTGTTTAAACTCTGCGCTAAATTTTTTGACACATAATGTGTTCTTCTATGATTGTTAGTTATATCATAGAAGTGCATTTGCCCATTTTTTGGCGAGAATTAAACCTATTTCGCTTTCCAACAGAATTCAATTTAACTTGAAATAATAGCCATTACAATTAATTGAGATGGCCTCCAATTTTCTCCAATTCAATATAAAAATGATTAATGATATTTTCTTCCAATTCATCATAATTAATTAAACAACGATTAAAATTATTATCTAGAGTAAATAGATTTTTATCGATACCTATAAAATTTTCATCACAATGAGCTAACATTCTATAGCAATCTTTTCTATAAATAATTCCTTTAAATCCGTTATTTCCTTTATAGACTTCTAATTTATATTCTGCGTAACCATCTTTGGTATCAACTTTGTAAATTATTGTTTTTATTAATTCATATTGTTTTAGTTCTGCCATTGAGTTTTCCCATTATTTATTAGTACTCTTAATTCTATTTTATATCAATTTATATAGATACTTGTCCAAAGGTATTATGGTTATCTATCTCAGCAAAGCTAGGCTGGTACTGAATAAGCTACATTAGCTTAATTAATTTTAAAAATAATGATAATTATAACAAATTGAGTGGCCCAAATATTTTCTCTAACCTAATATAAAAATTATTAATGATATCTTCTTCCGACTTGTTGTAACAAATTAAATCATTATAAAAATTATGATTTTCAAGAAATAAAGATACATCGCTATTTACAAATCCTTTAACATCATCACGACGTTTCAATCTATATGAGTCTAACCAATAACCAATACCTCTAAAATCTTTGTCTCCTTTATAAATTTCTAATTTAAATTCTTCGTAATGCTCATCTTTACTTAATTCATAAATGATCGTTTTTATTAATTCATATTTTTTTATCTTTGCCATTTTAATTTTTTCCAGTGTTTATTTGAGTATTACAGGATACTAAGCAACACGACTCAACTTTTCTTTAACCTATATCAATTTATATAGTAATTATAATTAATTGAGAGAGCTAAAATTTTTCTCTAATTCATTATAAAAAATATTAATGATATCTTCTTCTGATTCATTATAATTAATAAAATTAAGACTGAAATTATTATCTGGACTAAAAATAAATTCATCGCACTTTGCAAGACCTCCTTTATAATTAGCTCGCATTCGATATAGCTCCTTTCTATAGACGATGCCTTTAAATACGTTTTCCCTTCTATATATTTCTAATCGATATTCTATGGAACCTTCATCGGTATCTACCTCATATATCATCGTTTTTATTAATTTATATTTTTTTAGTTCTGCCATTGGATTTCCCCATTATTTATTAAGGCTATTAATTCTCTTTTACATCAATGTATATCTTCCCCCAACCTTATTTTTTACTGAAGGAGGGGCGGATATGTAACTACCCCCTAAAATAGTACAGCAAAAAAGTAGAAAATTCTCTATGATAAAAGTAAAGGGGATTCAATTATGAAAAAAATGACTGAACATCAAATCGTAGCTATTTTAAAAGAAGCTGAAGCGGGTATTCCTGTCAAGGAGCTCTGTCGTAAATAGGGCATGGGTAATTCAACTTTCTATAAATGGCGGGAAAAATACGGTGGTATGGAAACGTCGGATATTAAACGCTTAAAGGAGCTGGAGGCTGAAAACCGTAAGCTTAAACAGATGTTTGCTGAGCTAAGTTTAAAATCACAGCTCCAGGAAGAAATCATAAAAAAGCTTTAGTGCCCACAAAGGTACGTAAAACGTGGGCATAGGCGCTACAAAAAAATCATTCAGTTACTATTGCTATGAGTTGTGCCATTGTTGGTTTAAGTCGTTGAGCTTACTATTATCAACCTAAGTTACTGGATGATTCGGTGATTGTTTCGGTGTTGAATGCTATCACAGACCGACATTTACGCTGGGGCTTTCCTAAGTGTTTTAATCGAATCAGAAAGCTGGGATATCGTTGGAATCATAAACGTGTTTATCGGGTGTATTGTGAGTTAAAACTGAATCTTAAAACCAAACGAAAACAATGAATTCCACCTCGGGAGCCAGAAAAGTTATTGGTTCCCAATAAACAAGGTGAATGTTGGTCAATGGATTTTACGAGTGATAGTCGTTGCAATCAACGTCGTTTTAGAGCCTTCTGTAAATACCCCAAACTTAGTACACAACTCACGTAGAAAATTAAGCTGCCTGTTTTAGTGTTTTATACTCAAGCGGTGTCATGTTATTTCATGCCTCATGTGGTCTTTCGGTGTTATAAATCGTTAACCCTTCTTCGGTTATTCTCCTTGCTTGCGCTAAGTTGTTAAAAAGATATAAATCGAGTACTTCAGTACGATAGGTACGATTAAATCGTTCAATATAGCCATTTTGATAAGGTGTTGCTTATACAGATAAGCATACCAAAGATCGATCTATTGGTATGCTTATTTTTAAGCTTTTTATTTTATAACTTTAATGCTTGAACGCTTTGTACTAGATCAGCAAGTTGTGTAACAATTTGAGCTCCTGTATTAGCTTCATCGCCACCAAGTGCTTTATTGCGCACAAAGTCGGTTTTAATTTGCTGCCAGCGTTTTGTCTGTTCTTCGGTAAGTACATTACGGATTTCTGCCAATTTTAATAAATTTTCTTCTGCTCCATTAGTAAGCAATTGTGCTTCTCCAAGGTAGTGATCTTCAATAATCTGATTAAGTTCTTCATCATTCATCACTGAGGATATTT